>JBAQPK010000578.1:0-14292 GCA_049305715.1 Desulfuromonadaceae bacterium
AGTGGATGGCGGTTAACATGCAATTCATTCTCCACACCCAGAAGATAGGCAGCCAGCCCGACATCATAGAAGTAGAGCTTGGGGGTTTTGACTTGGCGTTTGGAGATATTTGTGTGCCACGGCTGGAGCAGGAAAACGACATAACTCGCCTCAAGCAGGGTGAGCCAGCTTCGGGCTGTGGTGTGGGAAACCCCCACGTCATTGCCGAGACTGTGCAGATTGAGCAGCTGCCCCGTCCGCCCGGCACAGAGCCGGACAAACTTCTCGAACAGAGCCAGATCCTTGATATTGATCAGCTGCCGGATATCCCGCTCCACATAGGTCTCGAAATAATCACCAAGAGCCTGGGTCGGGTTGAGTCCGGTATCGTAAATACGGGGGTAGAAACCATTCAGGAGCAGAGTGTCGATACTTGGCTGAATGCCGGCGCCGGCAAGTTCTTCGATACTGAGCGGCAACAGTTTCAGTAATGCGGTGCGACCGGCAAGGGATTGGCTGATGGTAGTCATCACCTCGAACTGCTGGCTGCCGGTGAGAATAAACTGCCCCGGCAAACGGCATTCATCAATAATCGGCTGCAGGTAAGAAAGTAGTTGGGGGACACGCTGGATCTCGTCGAGAATCGCGCCATCCGGGTACGAAGACAAAAAGCCGCGCGGGTCAGAGTGGGCAAACTCTCGCGTATCCGGGCTTTCCAGATTGACATACGGCTTATCGGGGAATGTGTTGCGACAGATGGTCGTTTTACCGCTCTGGCGCGGGCCGGTGACGGTGACAACCGGGTATTGTCCGGCCAGCTGTTCCAGTACCGGTATGAGTGTACGTGTGATCATGAGGTGAGCTTACAGAGAATTGGGGAAATATGCAAGTTCAACTTTCATATTTCCCCAGTGCGATTCAAAGCGCAAAGTGTTTCTTTAGCCTGTAATCAATACCACGACCACTATCGGCGGTAAACAGGAAGATTATTAAGGTTTGTCATTAAAAAGTCGTTCCCATGCCGCATTTATCATATATAATCCCGCAAAGGGCAGTGACCGGTTGAAGCAGGAGGGAACCAGCAGATGAATAAAAAAGTAATTCTTGCCGTAGATGACGAACCCAATATCCTTTTGTCCATCGAGTTCATCCTGGATATGGAGGGGTATGAGGTCCACACGGCGCATGACGGGGAGGAGGCACTGGAAGTTGCCGGACGCATACGGCCTGACGTGATCCTCCTGGACATCAATATGCCACGTAAAGACGGCTACGAGGTGTGCCGGATTCTGAGGGAGCGGGAGGATATGGCCGGAACGAAAGTGATCATGCTCACGGCCAAGGGCCAGACCCTGGAGAAGAAGAAGGGACTTGAGATGGGAGCGGACGAATACGTCACCAAACCGTTTAGCGCCGAGGATCTGCTCCAGAAGATCCGGGCCTGTATCGAGCCATGACAACGGATCCGGGAATAGTGCCGGTTCACAGAAAAAGAAGCCTGCGCCGCCGCATGGCGGCATCGCTCCTGTGCCTGGCGCTTTTACCTCTGTTCGCCGCAATGGCCGGCCTGTTCTTCGTGGTCAGCGACTACGTGGCCGAAATCCATCGGCTTCAGCCATCGTCGCAGGTGTACGAGCAATTCACCTCAACCAGCATCCAGATTGCCTTTTTTCTGGTCATATTCGCCATCCTGATCGCCGTCATGGCGTGGCGGATGACCGACCAGTTCCTGCGACCCATCCTGGAAATCCGGCGAGGCGCTGAAATCGTCTCCCGTATCAACCTGAACCATCGAATCAAGATAGAAACCGGCGACGAACTGCAGGAGCTGGCCCTGGATTTCAACCACATGGCCGAAAACCTGGGCGCGGCCTACGCCGAGCTCGAAGGGCGGGTACGGGAAGCGACCGGGGCGGTGCAGGAGGAACGCAACCGCCTGTCTACCGTGCTTCGCACCATGGCCGACGGCGTGGTCGTGGCCAACGCGGACGGCGAGATCATCCTGATGAATCCCCAGGCACGGATAATCCTGGACATGGGCTATACATCCGGCATCGGAACCGCGCTGGGGCGCATCTTCCCCGGCGACCGTCTCGGCTTTTACCTGAAAAGGGTCCGGCAGAGATGGGACCAGGGGCGTGGGGGCGTGGAGGAGGTGGTCTTTCCGCTCAGGAACGGAAAGCTCCTCAAGGGCTCGCTTTCGGTCACACCCGGATCGGGAGAAGAACGGCCGGGATTCCTGCTCGTATTTCGGGACTTGAGCACTCCCAGCGAAGAAGTCAAACACTTTGAGGAGACCCTGAGGGAAATGCCCCGGCTCCTGAGAGAACCGCTGGGCAGCTCCCGTTCACTGTCAGAGACACTCCTGCGTCATCGTGAGATGCCCGAGGAGAAGCAGCTGACGTTTCTGTCAGCATTGGCAGAGGAATTGAATCGTTTGAGTGAACGGGTAATGGCCATAGAGGAGGCCGCCACTGCCGCCCGGACTTCCCGCTGGCCGGCCATCCCTTCGAACGCCCGTGACCTGGTGGAGGAAGCGCTGCTGCTGGTCCCCGGGATTCGCGTTGTGACCGGGGCCAACGAAGAAAGCATCCCGCTCGTACTGGTGGAACCGTTCTCCTGGGTGGCCTCTCTGCGTTGTGTCCTGCAGTGGATCATGAGGATGAGCCCTGGACAGCCGCCGATCGAAGCAAGCCTGCGGGTGGAGGACGGCACCGTCGTCACAATCTTCCGGTTTAAGGGACCCTTTAATGGCAACCCGGCCGAACTGGAATCCCTGGAGGTATGCCCGGACGGCGAAGAACTTCTCACCCTGGGAGAGGCGGTGCATCGCAACCGGGGAGAACTGTGGACCCGGTCTTCCGGCGACTCCCATGAGGTGCGGCTGGCCCAGCTGCAGGCAAGCGAGGCTGCCGATGGGCGCGATGCGGATGGAACGATTGAGGGTGAGCCGGAATTTTACGACTTCGACCTGTTCCTGCCGCGTCCCGTTGTGGAACGGGCGGATCAGCTCCAAGCGAACCTGGAGGATCTCGACTATGTGGTGTTCGACACCGAGACCACCGGCATGCGGCTCTCCCAGGGGGATAAGGCCATCAGCATCAGCGGGATTCGCATTCGCCGGGGACGTATCCAGAATGCCGACTATTTTCACTCACTGATCAACCCCGGACGGTCAATTCCTCCCGAATCCATACAGTTTCATCACATCGAGGACCACATGGTGGCTGATGCTCCCACCATACACCAGGTCTACCCGCAGTTTGTCGAATTCGTCGGGGACTCGGTTCTGGTCGCCCACAATGCGGCATTCGACAAGAAATGCCTTGAAATTGCCGCCGCCGAAGCAGGGTTTCCCCTGATCGACAACCCGATCCTTGACACCCTGCTCCTTTCCTACGGCATTCACGAGGGCGCCAAAGGGCACAGCCTTGACGCCATCGCCGAACGGATGGGCATCATTATCGAGGGACGGCACACATCCCTGGGAGACGCCCGTGCCACCGCCCTTGCGTTCCTCGGTTTTATTTCACTGCTGCCGGGGCGCGGGGTGAGAACACTTGCCGAAGCCAAAGGTTTCTGCGACCGTCAATTGTTCCTGCGCTGGCAGTCATCCCGTTTTTAGCAAGAAATGTCCGTTTGTTTTTTGCAGTCAGCTCCCCCTCCCTTGGCGGGAGGGGGGATTTTGAGGGAATACATACATGGAAGTGACCTCACACAGACTTGCCGCCCTTTTTGCCGTGGGACTTGTGGCCCTGTTTCCGCCATTGCTGGGGGCGTTTAACCGTCCGGGCAGCTTTCTGGGCATCCCGATTCTGCCCCTGTACCTGTTCACGGCCTGGGGCGTGCTGGTGCTGCTCGGCTGGCTGCTGACGCGGGGAGACAAACCATGAACCAGACCTTCTGGGTTGCCTTTCTCGGGTTTGGATATCTCGTCGGGTTGTTTGCCATTGCCTATGCCACGGACAAGGCCAGGGAGAGGGGGCGCAGCCCGGTCGATAACCCGTGGGTGTACAGCTTTTCCCTGGCTGTTTACTGTACGTCCTGGACGTTTTACGGCAGCGTGGGACAGGCCTCTTCCACGGGTCTGGGTTTTCTGCCGATTTACCTAGGCCCCACCCTGATCTTTCTGCTGGCTCCTTCCCTGCTCAAACGCCTCGTTTCCTTCTGCCGGGCCGAAGGGGTCACGAGCCTGCCGGATCTGCTCGAGGTCCGCTACGGCAAGGGGTGGTCTCTGGGCGCCCTCGCCACGATACTGATGGTGGTCGGCATCACCCCCTATATCGGGCTCCAACTCAAGGCGATCGGGCATACCTTCAACCTCCTCACGGGAAAGGCCGCTGCCTCGGGGACCCTGGACGACGCCTCCTTCTGGGCGGCTCTCGGACTTTCGATCTTCGCCGGTCTCTTCGGTGCACGGAGCCTGGTCGCCACAGAGCGGCACGAGGGAATGGTCGCAGCCGTAGCTTTCGAGAGTGCGGTGAAGCTCGGGGCCTTCCTGGCTATCGGCCTCTACATTACCTTCGGCATCGGCGGCGGGCTGACGCAGGTTTTTGAGAAAGCCATGGCAGACCCGGATCTTTCGCGTCTGTTCCTGTTCGGAGAGAGTTCGGGTACGACGCTATCCGCCTGGGTCACCCTGAATGTGCTCTCCGCGTCAGCCGTAATCCTTTTGCCCCGCCAGTTTCACATGCTGGCCGTCGAGAACGTGCGGGAGGAACACCTGCGCACGGCAGCCTGGGCATTTCCGGCCTACCTGCTCCTCATTAACATACTCGTGCTCCCCGTGGCCCTTGTCGGACGTCTGTACGGGGGAGGACTAACGCCGGATTTCTTCATGATTTCCCTGCCGTTGTCGCGCGGCCATACCGGATTGGCGTTTCTTGCCTACCTTGGGGGGTTCTCCGCCGCAACGAGTATGGTCATCGTCGAGGCGGTCGCCCTGGCCACAATGATCATCCATCATTCCGGAGTCGCGGTCCTGGGGAGTGTTATCCCCTTTTTTCGCGGGACCGGAGTGGACCTTTCCCGGCCCCTCTTGTACACAAAGCGGGCCGTCATATTCGGCGTGGTGCTCCTCGGTTACGGCTTCAAACGGTGGATCGGTGAATCCCACACCCTGGTCGCCACCGGCCTGCTGTCCTTCTCGGCGGTGATCCAGTTTGCGCCCGCGGTACTTTTCGGCCTGTACTGGAAGGGGGGGACCCGAACCGGTGCTCTCACCGGTCTTGCCGCCGGGTTTGGGGTTTGGACCTACACCTTGCTCATACCCAGCTTTGTCGATTCGGGATGGGTGAGCGAGTCTCTCCTGACACATGGCCCCTGGGGAATTGAACTGCTCAGGCCTCGAGCTCTGTTTGGACTGCAGGGATTTGACACCTGGACCCATGCCCTGATCTGGAGCCTGGTATTCAACATGGGGGCCTATTTTATCTTCAGCTTCCTGACCTCACAACCCGAGGCGGATGCCCCGCGTCACGAACTTCCGGCCGCATGGGCCACAAGGGCCGATCTGGAAGGACTCCTGTCGCGATTTGTGGGTGCCAGGACGGCCCGTGATGTGCTGGGGGCGCTTCCCGAGCGATCCTCTCCCCAGATACTCCTCGAAGCTACGGAACGCTGCCTGGCCAGCGCCCTCGGATCCCCGTCGGCACGCATGATTATCGACAGCACCCTTGCCTGGCCCCGCGAGCGCGCCGTGGAGATCCTGGACGTCTTCGGCAGCGTTTCTCAGACCCTGGCAGATAGCCGGGATGCCCTGGAACGGCGGCTCCGGGAATTGATGGTCCTCCACGAGGCATCCCACGCCCTGTCGCGGAGTCTGGACATTGACACACTTCTGCAGGAGGTGCTCCTGCTGATCAAACGTGAATTCGGATTCGAGCACCTGGCAGTGCGGCTCCTGAATGAGGATGGCATTTTAAGGATCCGCAGCCACGTGGGCCTCATCGATATTTACGTCACGGAATCCGCTATGGTCCCCTCCCGTGAAACCTATTTCGGCAGCTGCTTTCTGGACGCGCGGCCGGTCGTTGTAGGGGACACCCGGGAGATCGACAAACCTCTGCTCTTCTCCAAGCTGGTCAGGGATGTGCCGGTAAGTGCGTTCATCCACGCACCCATGATCTACGAGGGGCGGGTGATCGGGGTGCTCACGGCCTATGCCACCCGCGGTCCCATGCACTTCACCGACGAGTTCGTCGAACTGTTCGCGGCCCTGGCCAACCAGCTCGCCATGGCGGCGGTCAATGCCCAGCTTTACACCGAGGTTCAGGCGTACAGCCACGCCATGGAGGAAAAAGTGGCCCAGCGTACGGCCGAGCTGGAAAAAGCCAACGCCCGGCTCCTGGAACTGGACCGGCTCAAGAGCGATTTTCTCTCCACCGTGAGCCACGAGCTGCGTACCCCGCTCACCTCGATCCGGTCCTTCTCCGAGATTCTGCTGCGCTACGATGTGGACAACACGGAAAAACGCAAGCAGTTCGTAGAAATCATCCATAACGAGGCGGAGCGGCTCACCCGCATGATCAACGACCTGCTCGACCTCTCCAAAATAGAAGCAGGCCGCCTGGAGTTTTCTCCCGAACCGCTGGAACTGGAGCCGGTTTTTTCGAGGGCCGTCGGCACCACCCACCCGCTCTGCGCCGAAAAAGAAATCCGGATGGTCAGCGAAATCGAAACCGGTCTCCCCCCGGTTTATGCCGATGCCGATTGGCTCCACCAGGTGCTGACAAACCTCCTTTTCAATTCGGTAAAGTTTTCACCCGAAGGGGGGACGATCCGACTCAACGCAAGGGAGAAAGAGGGGTTTGCCCTGATCAGTGTGGCGGATGAAGGCCCCGGCATCCCCCCGGACCGGCTGGAGCAGGTTTTTGAGCGTTTTCATCAGGTGAGGGATCCCCAGAAAGCCAACCCCCTCGGGACCGGGCTCGGGCTGACAATCTCCCGGGAGATCGTGGAGAGAATGGGTGGAAAAATTTGGGCCGAAAGCGAGGTGGGAGCCGGTGCGACGTTTACCTTCACCGTCCCGCTCTCCGGGGATTCACTCAATTGAAGAGTTTGATGTAACAGGTCAACAAAACACGTATCCGGTCCCGGTTGGTCAGGGTTGAAATCACTGAATCAATCCCGTGAACGGAATAGTTTTCGCGAGTTAGCGAGGGTGTAATGTCGAGCAGTGAAGCCAGCAATAATATTCACTCTGAACTCCACCAGGAGATCGCTGCCGCCCATTCTATCGATACATTGAAGGCGATCAGCGTTCGCATACTCGACATCACGAATGCTGCCCTCCGTTCAGGCGCCGGCACGAAAGACGTCGTGCAACTCATTTCCCGGCTCAACAACGCCATTACCCTTCGCCTCATTGCCCTGCTGGAAAGCAACGAGGGTATCCGTCTCCCCGAAGGAGCCGCCTACCTCATGCTAGGCAGCGAGGGACGGGGCGAGCAGACGCTGCGTACCGACCAGGACAGCGCCATTGTATATTCAGACGATTTCCCGCCCGGGAATCTATGCCACGTCGAACGCTTCGCTACCCGGCTGGTCGATGCCCTCGAAGAAATCGGCGTCCCCCGTTGCCCCGGCGGCATCATGGCCAGCAATCCGCAGTGGCGCCACAGTCTTACGGAATGGAAGCGGCTTCTCACCCTGTGGATCACCGCCCCGACCCCCGAGCACATGCTCAACTTCGGCATATTCCAGGACATTCGCCCACTGCACGGCAATCTTTCCCTGGGGACAGAATTGCGGGAGCATATCCGCAATACGGTCCATGACACCGCGGTATTCTTCCCGAACATGGCATGCCATGCGGCACGCTTCCCGTCTCCGCTCACCATCTTCGGTCGCATCCGGGTCGAACATCGTGGAGATCACAAGGGAACGTTTGACATAAAAAAAGCGGGCATCTTCGCCATAACCGTAGGTACAAGCCTCCTGGCTCTGGAAACCGGCAGCATCGGAGGGACCACCTGGGACAAGCTCGAACTTCTCGGAAAGCGGAAAATATTCAACCCCGGCGACCTCAAAGCGATCGAGGAAGCCTTCACATATCTGGTTAAACTCCGTCTAAAGTGGCAGCTACGTGAACTTTCGGCAGGCCGCAAGCCCACAAACCATGTTGACCCGCGAGATATGGCCGACCGTGAGCGGAACGAATTACTGAAGGCCCTCAAGGGGGTCACTATCTTCCTGTACCAATTCCGTAACCACTATCAGCTCGGTTCGATCTCAGTGTGAAAACCTTGGTCCGGTTTCGCATCCGGAATCTGACGGTGAGGTAAATAATACGGATAATTCAACGGTCTGCCACACGCTCAAAGCGCGGGACCATCACGCCATCTACCGGCACATTCTCGACAAACATACCGAGCGGCCTGACCCACAACGAGTGGTCACCATACAGTGTGCGATAGACCACCATCTCCTCTTCGGTCTCGCTGTGGCGGGCGATGCCGATCACTTCGTACTCATTACCCTTATAGTGCCGGTAGCGACCGGGACACATTGTTGAAGTCGACAATATCTTCCTCCAATACAAACGCTCCTGTCAGAATTACCTGAAGGAGCGTTTGTCACATAGTATTTCGGTGCGCGGATCAGACCTGTACGACTTCCTTGACGCCCGGAATCTGCGCCTTCATGGCGCGTTCGATCCCCATCTTCAGGGTCATGGTGGACATCGGGCAGCTGCCGCAGGCACCCTTCAGACGAACCTTGACGATACCGTCTTCGGTGATTTCAACCAGTTCCACATCGCCGCCATCGGCCTGCAGACCGGGACGAATCTGCTCAAGAACTTTCAGAACTTCTTCTTTCATGCGTTACTCTCCTTTATATGTGGTGTTGCTCATCAAACTATTGTTTCGGCAGCCCCGGCTCGGTCAGGTGTTCCGGCTGCATGATCTTGTTCAGATCTTCCTCTGCCATCAGCCCCTGTTTCAGCACGATATCACGGATGCTCCGGCCGCTGGCGACCGATTCCTTGGCGATCGCCGCCGAGGCGTTGTAGCCGATGTAGGGCGCCAGCACCGTCACCAGCCCCAAGGAATCCTCCAGATAGCGGCGGCAGCGGGCTTCATTGGCCTCTATTCCTTTTATACAGGATTCGGTGAAATTCTGCACGCAATTCTTGAGTATTTCCATGGAAAACGTCAGGTTCCAGGAGATCAGCGGCATCATGACATTCAGCTCCAGCTGCCCCGCCTGGGCCGCCAGCATGACCGCCTGATCGCAGCCGATGACCTGAAAGCAGACCATGTTGGTCATCTCGGCCAAGGAGGGGTTGATCTTCCCCGGCATGATCGATGAGCCGGGCTGGATCGCGGGGAGCCGGATTTCGTCGAGACCGGTGCGGGGGCCGGAAGCCAGCAGGCGCAGGTCGTTGGCGATCCGCCCGAGGTTGACCGCCGCGCGGCGCAGCGCCGAAGAGAGGGCCAGAAACGGATCCATGTTCTGCATCGCCTCGAACAGGTCGGGGGAGGCGACCAGCGGGAAACCGGTGGCGACGGTCAGCTCTTCGATCATCGCCGTGATGTAGGCCGGTTCGGCGTTCAGACCGGTGCCGACGGCGGTGCCGCCGATCCCCAGCTCCAGCAGCGCCGGGATACATCCCTCCAGCCCCTCGCGGTTTGAGCGGATCGCGGCGGCATAGGCGCCGAACTCCTGACCCATGCGGATCGGCACGGCATCCTGCAGGTGGGTGCGCCCGGACTTGAGGATATGGTCGAACTCACCCGCCTTGGCCGCCAGTGCCCGCTCCAGCCCTTCAAGAACTTCCAGCAGCGGATCGAGCATCTCCAGGGATGCCAAGCGGATCGCGGTCGGGATGACATCGTTGGTGGATTGGGCCATGTTGACGTGGTCGTTGGGGTGGAGGGTGGAGAAATCGCCCCGCCGCCGCCCAAGAAGCTCCAGCGCGCGGTTGGCCAGCACCTCGTTGGCGTTCATATTGTGGGATGTTCCCGCGCCGGCCTGAAAGGGATCGACGACGAACTGGTCGGCCAGCCCGCCGGCCAGCAGTTCATCGGCGGCGGCCACGATGGCGTTTCCGATCTCCGGATCCAGCCTGCCGGTGGACATGTTGGCCCTGGCCGCGCACTTTTTGATGACCACCGTTCCCCAGACAAAGGCGGGGTGCGGCTTCAGGCCGGAGATCGGGAAATTATGCACGGCCCGGGCGGTCTGCGCCCCGTAATAGGCCTCGGCCGGGACTTCCATCTCTCCCATGGAATCTTTTTCGATGCGTGTGGTCATGATGATCTCTCCTTCAGACTGAAAGTTCTTCCCACTCCCGATACAGATCTTCAAGCCGGGCATTCAACCCGGCATGATGCTCGCCCCCCTGCAGTCCCCGTTCCGGATCGTCGAAGAAGCCGGGAGCGTTCATCTCTGTTTCCAGCTGCGCCAGCTCCTTTTCGACCCCGGCTATCTGCGCCTCGATTTCGCCCATGCGCTTCTGGCGCGACTGGTCCTCGCGCTTGCGGCGCTTTTCCTCTTCCCGGTCCCTGAGCCGTACGTCCTTGTTCTGGGGAGGCAGCGGCACCGGGTCGGCTGACGCCTCCAGGGAAACCACGTGCATCCGCCCGGGCTGCCCGGATGGCTGCACCGCCTGGGCACCCGCAGTGGCCGCCCCGGCGACACCCTGCGCCTTCTTCCCCAGGTAGTATTCGTAATCGCCGAAATAGTTCTCCACCGTGCCGCCGTCAACCTCGACCACCCGCGTTGCCAGGGCGTTGACGAAGTAGCGGTCGTGCGACACGAACACCACCGTGCCGTCGAAACTCTTCAAGGCGTCCAGCAGCACCTCCTTGCTGTTCAGGTCCAGGTGGTTGGTCGGTTCGTCCATCAGCAGCAGATTGGAGGGGCGGAGCAGCATCTTGGCCAGGGCCAGGCGGTTGCGCTCGCCGCCGGATAATACGCTGACTTTTTTGTGGATATCGTCACCCGAGAAGAGGAAAGCGCCGAGGATGTCGCGCAGCTTCGGCACCATGTCATACGGGGCATCGGCGTACAGTTCATCATAGGCCGAACGGCTCTGGTCGAGGACATTGGCCTGATCCTGGGCGAAATAATCCATGCTGACGTTGTGCCCGACGATCCGCTCACCCCCCTGGTATTCTCCCCCGGCCAGCACCGCCATCAAGGTTGATTTGCCGGCGCCGTTGTGCCCGACGAGGGCGACCCGTTCACCCTTTTCGATAGTCAGATCGATCCGGTTCAATACGATGTGGTCGCCGAACGAGCGGGTGAGCCCCTTCAGTTCGACCACGCTCTTGCCACTCTTGGGCGCATCAGGGAACTGGAACCGGATCCTTTTCCGCTCGGGGGGGAGGACGATCCGCTCCACCTTTTCCAGCTGCTTGACCCTCGACTGCACCTGGGAGGCCTTGTTGGCCTGGTAGCGGAACCGGCGGATGAAATCCTCCGTCTTTTCGATCTCCTCGTCCTGGATGCGCTTGGCGTTCCGCAGGGCGGTGACCCGCTCCTCCCGCTGCAGAAGGTAGCGGGAATAGATGCAGTGATAATCCGCCAGCGTGTGGTTCCAGACCTCGGCGATGCGGCTGCAGACGCTGTCCATGAAGAAACGGTCGTGGGACACGAGGATGACCGAGCCGGGGTAGGCGCAGAGGTACTCCTCCAGCCAGTTGCGCGCCTCGATATCCAGGTGGTTGGTCGGTTCGTCCAGCAGCAGCACATCCGGTTTCTGCAGCAGCAGGCGGGCGAGGGCGATGCGCATCTGCCACCCGCCGGAAAACTCGCCGCAGTCGCGGCCCCAGTCCGCCTGGGCAAAACCGAGCCCCTTCAGCACGGTGCCGATTTCGGCCTCCATCGTATAGCCGCCGCCATGGCGGAACTGCTCCTGCAGCTCGCCGTACCGCGTCAGGATCTGATCGTGTTCAGGCGAATCATGGGGGAGTCGTTCCAGGTCGAGCCCGATCCGGTGCAGCTCCTCCTCCATGGCCAGCAGTTCGCCGAGGGCGGCGCGGGCTTCAAGGAACAGCGACTGGCCGGCGGTGACGATGCCGTCCTGGGGCAGATAGGACGCCTTGGCCCCCCGGGCGAACTGGATCTCGCCCGATGACGGTTCGGTCAGGCCGGCGATGATCTTCATCAGCGTCGATTTGCCGGCGCCGTTCTCACCGACCAGCGCAACCCGCTCACCCTTTTTCAGGTGCCAGGAGATGTTGGTGAAGAGCGGATTGCCGGCGAAGTCTTTGGATAGATTGAGTAGTTGGAGCATGCAACTCTTGTAGCATGGAATGATGGCCGTCGGCAAGCGGAGGAGAAATGATGCGGTCACGCATCAAGACGCCCGGTTGATATAAAGCCCCTTTGCTTGCTCTATCCCGCAAAACTGTTAGAATATGGCATCGTGAGGTCATTGTAGAACCATTGATCATGAACAAAGCTGCCAGGAGAAGGAAGATCGTACGATGACTGTAATAACTTCAATCAAACGCAGGATCTGTATATTCCATGGCGCCGGAGTAATGCTGTTTTGCCTCGTGGCCGGCTGCAATCGGGCTCCGGTGGCGCCCGGCACCGTTCAGGGGTATGTCGAGGGGGAGTTCGTCTATATCGCCGCCCCCCTGCCGGGGAGACTGGAGACGCTCTTCGTGCAGCGGGGGGCGCAGGTGAAGGCGGGGGATCCACTGTTCGAGCTGGAGAATATCCAGGAAAAAACGGCCAGGGATGAAATGAAGCTGCGCCTTGCCCAGACCCGCGCGCAACTGGCCGACGCCAGAAAAGGGAAGCGGCCGACTGAAATTGAATCCGGCACGGCGCAATTGAACCTGGCGCGGGCTGCGCTGCAGCTCTCGGAGAAGGAGCTCGCGCGCATGGAAAGACTGCTGGCCGCCAGGGTCGTGCCGCTACAGGACGTCGACCGGCTCCGCTCGCGGCGCGACCAGGAGCGACAGCGAGTGGCCCAGCTCGTAGCCGAACTCGGCACGGCCCGGCTCGGCTCGCGGGGTGACCAGATTGCGGCGGTCGAGGCAAGCATGCGGGCGGTGGAAGCGGCGCTGACCAGGAGCGAATGGGACCTGGCGCAGAAGCGGCAGAGTGCGCCGGCGGCCGGAGTGGTCTTCGACACGCTGTACCGCAAGGGGGAATGGATCGCCGCCGGTCGGCCAGCCGTCGTCCTGCTGTCGCCGCAGAACATCAAGGTCCGGGCATTTGTCCCGCAGTCACTTCTCGCGTCGATCCGCCAGGGCGACCGGGTGCGGGTGGCCGTTGACGGCAAAGCGGCGCCGCTTGCCGGCACGGTACGCTTCATTTCGCCCCAGGCGGAGTTCACCCCGCCGGTCATCTACAGCCGGGATAACCGCCAGAAGCTGGTCTACCTGGTCGAGGTGGGCTTCGACCAGGAAGCGGCGCTCCAGCTACATCCGGGACAGCCGGTGGATGTCCGGTTCGGCCCGTGAACATGACGGATTCCGTCGTAATAGATGTGCGCGGCATGACGAAGCGCTTCGGCGGCCTCACGGCCGTCAACGGCATCGACCTGAAGGTGCACAGGGGGGAAGTGTACGGCTTTCTCGGGCCGAACGGCAGCGGCAAAACCACCTTCATCCGCATTCTCTGCGGACTGCTGGCGGCGGATGCGGGTGAAGGGACCTGCCTCGGCTTCGACGTGATCAGGGAAAGCGAACTCATCAAGCGTCAGGTCGGCTACATGACCCAGCGCTTCAGTTATTATGAAGACTTGAGTATCGTCGAAAACCTCGATTTCGTGGCCCGCATGTACGGCGTTGAAAATCGCCGCGAAGCGGTGCGGGAGAGCATCGAGCGGCTGGGGCTTGCCGGGCGGCAAAAACAGCTGGCGGGCGAGCTATCGGGGGGGTGGAAGCAGCGCCTCGCCCTGGCGGCCTGCCTGATTCATAAACCGCGCCTGCTGCTGCTCGACGAGCCGACCGCAGGGGTCGACCCGAAGGCGCGCCGCGACTTCTGGGAGCAGATACACGAACTGGCCGGAGAGGGGCTGACGTTTCTGATTTCCACCCATTACATGGACGAGGCCGAACGGTGCGACCGCCTCGCCTATCTCTCCTACGGCACTCTGCTGGCCAGCGGCACAGCCGCGGAGGTGATTGCAGGCGCGCGGCTGACCACCTGGTCGGTCAGCGGCCCGGGCCTGCATGAGCTTGCCGTCCGGCTGCGCGGCGAGCCGGGCGTGCTGCAGGCGGCCGCTTTCGGCGCCCGGCTGCACATCAGCGGCACGGACCCGGCCGCTCTCGAAAAGTCAATTGCCCCCTTCCGCACGGAGCCCTTCACCTGGCAGCAGATCAGCCCCGGACTGGATGATGTCTT
>JBAQPK010000579.1:0-9230 GCA_049305715.1 Desulfuromonadaceae bacterium
TCCAGAAGGCGGCCGAGGTGCTGGACCTGGCGCGCTGCCGGGCCGACGGCGTCGCGGTCGTGCGCCGGGTGACCGGCGGCGGCGTGATCTACCATGCCGACGAGCTGACCTACTCGCTGGTCTGCGCGCCGGGGCAGATCCCCCCGGCAGGGTCGATCAAGGACTCCTTCCGCGTGCTGACCGGCTTTCTGCTCGCCTTCTATCGAGCCCTAGGGCTTGATGCAGGCTATGCAGCCGATGTCGCGCCGGTGGGAACACGCCTGGGTGAGAAGACCGCATTCTGCTTCGCCGGCAGGGAGAGTTTCGATATCCTGGCCGGGGGGCGCAAGATCGGCGGCAATGCCCAGCGGCGGCTCAAGGGGGTCATCTTCCAGCACGGCTCGATCCCGCTGCAGAATCGCGCTGCCACCGGATTGTCGTACATGCGGGAACAGGCCCCCGAACATGCCGAGGGTACGGCCAGTCTGGCCGACTACGGGGTAAGTGCCGAAAGAGATTTCCTGCTCGGGGAGATTGCAGCCGCATTTAGTGACTACTTTGGTGTGCTGCTTGAAAGCGATACATTGGCTGAATCGGAACAGGCGGATATGATTGAATTAACAGCGAACAGGTATAGTGCGGAGAGCTGGAATCTGGAAGGGGTGGCGGAGTGAATATTCAGCGAAAACCGGAATGGCTGCGAAAGAAAGTCAATCCCGGGGACCAGAGCGAGATGCGGCAACTGCTGGGCGAGCTGCGGCTGAACACCGTCTGCCAGCAGGCGCTCTGTCCGAACATCTCGGAGTGCTTTTCCTGCGGGCAGGCGACCTTCCTGATCCTGGGGAGAAACTGCACCCGTCTCTGTTCCTTCTGCAACGTGGAGAAGAGCCCGCCGCTGCCGGTCGACGGCGATGAACCGGCACGGGTGGCCGAGGCGGTCGCCCGTCTGAAGCTCTCCCACGTGGTGATCACGAGCCCGACCCGCGACGATCTGCCCGATGGCGGGGCGTCTCTCTACGCCGCCACGGTGGCGGCCATCCGGGCGGCCTCTCCGGAGACACGGATCGAACTGCTGATTCCCGACTTTCAGGGTGCCGTGGCGAGCCTGGAGACGGTCGCCATGTCGGGCCCGGACATCATCGCCCACAACGTCGAGACGGTGCCGCGCCTGTATGGAATCCGCAGCGGCGCGGATTACCGCCGTTCGCTGGATGTCCTGCGGACCTGCGCCGGTCTGGCTCCGGAACTCCGTACCAAGTCCGGCATCATGCTCGGGATGGGGGAGGAGGAAGGGGAGGTGCTGCAGGTATTCAGGGACCTGCGTGATGCCGGCTGCGCCTATCTCAGCATCGGCCAGTATCTGGCCCCCAGTCGCCGCCATTACCCCGTGCGGGAGTATGTCCGTCCGGAGCAGTTCGAATCGCTGCGGCTCCAGGCGCTGGGCATGGGGTTCAGCCACGTGGAAAGCGGCCCGTATGTGCGCAGCTCGTACCATGCGGGAAAGTATGCGTGAATAAAAATAATGACGCCAAAGGGAGTGCAGCCATGCAGGAGTTAATGGAGTTTTTATCCGCAGAAGACAAGTTTGCCCGCCATGCCGGGATAGAACTGGTCGATGCCGGACTCGGCTGGGCAAAGGCCAGCATGAAGATAGAGCCGTACCACATTAACGGGGCCGGAACGGTCCATGGCGGCGCCATTTTTACCCTGGCCGATTTCGCGTTCGCCGTTGCCTCAAACTCCCACGGAACCATGGCGATGGGGATCAATACCAGCGTCAATTTTGTCAAGGCCGCCACCAGAGGGACGCTGCATGCGGAAGCCACTGAGCAGTCAAAGGGTCCGAAGCTGGCCTCATACTCGGTCATGGTCACCGACGACAGCGGCGATGTTGTGGCTATCTTTCAGGGGATGGTCTACCGGAAAAAGGAGTCAATTATTCCGGCGGGGTATCAGCGGGTGTGATGCACCGGCCCGCGCAGCTCGCGCAGGGCATCCACCCGATTCTGCAGGATAAACGGCGGCCGGTTCCTGACCGGCATGGCTTCGAGCTTATCCTGGTCAATCCCCAGTTCCCGCGTACTCATCCCCGCAACCCGGACAACATCTTCCCATCCCGCCATCGGCTGGCCTCCCGGCTTATCGGCGGCGGCAACCAGCGGCAGAATATCGACAATACCCCCCTTGAGCGCCTGTTCCGCCATCTTGAGCTTCGATGAATCCCGCAGCCCATCCCAGGTGTTGGCCTTGCCATGCAGGTCGCTGACCCAGGCAAGCGCCTTCCGGTACGTTGACGGCAGGCAGAGGCGGGTGCAGAACTCCGCCGCCATGGCAAAGCCGGTGGTGTCATGGCCGTAATGCCTGGGGTAGAGCGCAGGGTCGGTGGCCAGCTTGCCGAGATCGTGGAAGAATCCGCAGAAACGGGCGAGCGGGTTATCCGTCACTGCCGCCACCCGCTGCAGTACCTGGGTTGAGTGGGTAAACAGGTCTCCCTCCGGGTGATGCTGGAGCGGTCCGGCAGGGACCTGTGGCATCCGGAAGATTTCCGGGAGAAATTCAGCCCCGACGTCGAACTCGATCATCCGCTGAAAGAAACGTTCCGGCTCCTTCCGTGTCAGGGCTTTCAGCATCTCGGCGCTGAACCGCTCGGTTGGCGCGGCACCGAACGCAGCGGACCAACTCCCTCTCCGAATCAATTCTTCCGTACCCGGCGCCATGCGCCAGCCGTCACTCTCGAAGCGGAAGGCGCGAAAGATGCGGAGCGGATCGCCGGTGAAGCTCTTTTCGCTGCACGCCTTGAGAATCCGCGCCTTCAACTCCTCTTCGCCACCCAGAGGGTCGATCCGGACCCCGGACAGATCCATCGCCATGGCGTTGACCGTGAAGTCGCGCCGGAGAAGATCGTCCTCCAGATCAGCCATGCTGTCGATCCGGGTGGCCTCAATTTTGCCGAATTGGGGGTGGTATTTGAAGTAGATTGCGGCGCCGCTGGTTGCCTCAACGGGGCGGAAGCCGAGCGCCGTGAGTTCGGCGGGGGAAAGGGCCGCCACCAGGTCGATGTCCTCCCCCCCCCTCCCCAGCAGCATGTCGCGCACCGTGCCGCCGACAAGGAGGACCCGGTCGTGGAGAGACGGGGGGAAGAGGTCTTTCAGAAAGGAAAGGATGGTGGTCATGGCAGATAGTGGCGGGTTCTACTTGTTTCTGCTCTTGTTCGGAACCGGCAGTTTGAGGAGCTGCAATACCTGGGTCATGTCGTCCCATACGCTCCAGAATGAGTCGGAATTGCCGCCGGTGCGGAGCAGATACGACGGGTGATAGGTCGGCATGAGCGGTATGCCGTGGAAGTCGTGGAACTTGCCGCGCAGCTTCGAGATCGGCACTTTCGTCTGCAGCAGGGCCTGGGCGGCGGAACTGCCGAGCGCCACGATCACCTCCGGGTTGATAGAGGCGAGCTGGCGCAGCAGGAACGGCATGCAGGCGGCGACCTCATCGGCTTCGGGCGGCCGGTTCTGCGGCGGGCGGCTCTTGACCACGTTGCAGATATAGACATCTTCGCGCTTCAACTCCATTGCCGCGATGATGCGGTTCAGCATTTTGCCGGCGTCACCGACAAACGGCTCCCCCTGGGCATCCTCATCGGCTCCCGGCGCTTCGCCGACGAAAACGAGCCGGGCCTTCGGATTTCCGACTCCGAATACCAGGTTTTTCCTGGTGGCGCCCAGTTTGCAACGCTGGCATTGCCCCAGATCTTTTCTGATCTGCTCAAGAGTCTCATGTTTTTTCGCTGCGTTCGGTTGATCAGTCATCGGGCTCTCTCTGTCCTCTTCAATAGCAGCGTTCGGTCGCGGCGGGGCCTCGGGTGCCGCTGCCGTCATCAGTCCTGCCGGAATACCGTCAATGCCGCTTTCCTGGAGATCCTGCAGATAGGCCGTGAGCGATGCAAACAGGTGAGACTTGGCGGAATGTCGGGGTGAATGTCTGTCCACGGGAACTGCTCCTGCCTGTTAATTTTGTATGTATGTGGTAAAAAATAACGTACAATTTAACGCGCAATCTACCAGTAAGCACCGATCCTGTCAAAACGAAAGAACTCTATGATAATTCTGCTAATCGCCATTGCAGCGACCCTTCTTCCGACCGACGCCTTCGCCTGGGGCGGGGGCATTCATATGCAGCTGGGGGTCCATGTACTGGCAAATCTGGAGCTGTTGGGGGGGGATATGGCCGCTCTTCTTGCGGCCCATCCAAAAGATTTTCTGTATGGCTGCCTCGCTCCCGATATTACGGTCGGCAAAAAATACACCCATTATCTGCTCCACTGTCACCGCTGGGGCATCGGCCGGACTCTGCTGAAAGCGGCCGGAACCGACCATCAGAAAGCCTGCGCATACGGGTATCTCTGTCATCTGGCTGCGGATACGGTTGCCCATAACTACTATGTCCCCTACAAAATCATCCGCTCGTTCCCAACGATAACCATGAAACACACCTATTGGGAGATGCGTTTTGAGGCGTTTGTGGAGAAGGATGTCTGGGACATGGCCCGCATTGTCTGCTGCGCCGACAGGCGTGCCAACGATGTATTGCTGCGCAATGTGCTGACGACGACCCTCTTCTCGTTCGGCACCAACAAACGGATTTTAAGTTCGATTCTGGTGCTGGCCCGGGTGGAGAGGCTGCAAAAAATCCTGCAGACCCTCTCCAGCAAGTCGCGCTACCAACTGACGGAGGCTGATCGGGACGAGTATATGGAATTGGCCAGGGAAGCGATCTTTGATTTTCTGCAGAATCCTGCCGATTCGAAATTTCTGCGGGTGGATCCGACCGGAGAGAAGGCGCTGGCTGCGGCCGACGCTCTGCGCAGAAGTCTGCGGCTGCGCTACAAGAGCGGTTTCATGTCAAAGGAAGAAGGGTTTGAAGAGGTTGAAGCGATGCGGAGCACCTTGCGCAAATCCCTGCACCGACCGGAACTGTTGAAGAAGCTGTACGTCTGAAAAAAACAGCTAAAGATTTTTGGTTTAATAGCTCTCCGGCTTCCGGTCGTTGAAGCAGGGTATCTGCGCCCGCCAGTCGTTCATCGTCTGCATGTCAAGGGGCGCGACAATCTCCCCCTCACTCTCACCCGCTTCTGCAAGCAGCTCCCCCTTGGGATCGATGATCATGCTCATCCCGAAAAAATCCAGTTTGCCGATGATTCCGCAGGCGTTGCAGGCGACCACGAAGAGCTGGTTTTCGATCGCCCGTGCCCGCAGCAGCGCCCGCCAATGCTCCTGGCGCGGCTTGGGCCACTGGGCGGGCACGCAGATCACCCGGGCTCCTTCGATCGCCAGCCGCCGCGAAAGTTCGGGAAAGCGCAGGTCGTAACAGATGATGACCCCCACCTTGCCGATCGAAGTATCCGCCAGCAGCCATGAATCGCCGCCGGAGAAGGCACGGTCCTCGCCCAGCAGGGAGAAGAGGTGAATCTTGCGGTAGACCCCGGCCAGCCTGCCGTTGTCGGCAACATAGACCGTATTGAATACCTTGTCGCCGTTCGGTTCCGGCATGCTGCCGACGATCACCAGCTTGTGCCGCGCCGAAAGCTCCAGCAGCTCCTCCACAATCCCCTCTGTCCGCAGAGCCAGCCGGTTCAGGTCCCTGTAGGAAAAACCGCTTGACCACATCTCCGGAAGTACGGCCAGGCTGGCCCCTTGTGCGGCCACGCGGGGAAGCGCTTCGCGGACGTAGGCCAGGTTGGCGTCCACATCACCCTGCTTGACGTTGAACTGAATGGCGGCGGCCTGTATCGAATTCATAACCTCTTACCTCGTCAACTGGGAATTCAGATAAGCGTTGATGACATCCATATAAATTTCCCGCGGTTTGCTGGTGCCGTCACTCTGGGCGATCATCCCCTCGCTCTCCATCATCTCGACGATCCGGGCGGCGCGGTTGTAGCCGATCCGGAGGCGGCGCTGCACCATGGAGATGCTGGCCTGCCTGGTTTCCGCAACCAGCCGCAACGCATCCTCCCAACGTTCGTCCTGCACCTCGTCCTCGCTGCTCCCCTTTTCATCGCTGTCTTTCATCTCCAGGATCGACTTTTCATAGACCGGCTTACCCTGCTTTTTGAGGAAGTCCACGACGCGCTGCACCTCGGAATCGGAAACAAAGGCGCCGTGAATTCGCTGTAGGCGCGAGGTCCCGGGGGGCATGTAGAGCATGTCGCCGTTGCCCAGCAGGCTTTCGGCGCCATTGGTGTCCAGGATGGTGCGCGAATCCACTTTTGACGTCACCTGGAAGGAGATGCGCGACGGCAGGTTGGCCTTGATCAGTCCGGTTATGACATCGACCGACGGGCGCTGGGTCGCCAGGATCAGGTGGATGCCGGAGGCCCGTGCCTTCTGGGCCAGCCGGGCGATATGCTCCTCGACCTCCCGGCCGGCCACCATCATCAGGTCGGCCAGCTCGTCCACGATCACCACGATATAGGGAAGGTGGCTGTGCTCCAGGATCACATCATCGTCAACGGCAAAGGGAATCGGGTCGGCCGATGTTTCTCCGTCCCCGGCAATTTCTTCCAGCTCCTCGATGATTTCGGCATCGGATATCGAATCCAGCTCCTCCTGTTCGAGGAGTTCGCCGGCCAGCTTTTTGTTGTAGGAGTCGATGTTGCGGACACCCTTGTCGGAGAGCAGCTGATAGCGCCGCTCCATCTCGTTCACCGCCCATTTGAGCGCCAGAGAGGCCTTCTTCGGTTCGGTTACCACCGGCAGCAGCAGGTGCGGAATCCCCTCGTACATGGAAAACTCCAGCATTTTGGGGTCAACCATGATCATGCGCACGTCCCTCGGTGTGGAGGTGTAGAGCAGGGAGAGGATCATGGTGTTGATCGAGACCGACTTTCCGGAGCCGGTTGAACCGGCCACCAGCAGATGGGGCGCCTTGGCGAGGTCGGTCACGACCGGAAGCCCGGCGATGTCCTTGCCGAGGGCCAGCGGCAGCTTCATCTTGCTGTGGGAGAAGTGCTCGCAGTTGAAGATCTCGCGCAGAAAGACCATGTCGCGGTCACGATTGGGGACCTCGATACCGACGACCCCCTTACCGGGGATCGGCGCCACGATGCGGATCGACATCGCCTGCAGCGCCATCGTCAGGTCATCGGTCAGGCCGGCAATGCGGCTGATCTTGATCCCGGGGGCCGGAGCAAACTCATACATCGTGATGACCGGGCCGGGGCAGATTTCGACCACTTCACCGTCGATATTGTAATCCTTGAGCTTCTTCTCCAGCAGTCGCGCGTTCATCGTCAATGCATCGCGGTCGAGGGTTTTTTCGGTGGCGGGGGGGACATCCAGCAGCGAGAAGGGGGGAGTGTGAAAATCCCCCTCAGCCTTGATAAATTCGAAGGTCTCCTGTACCGCGGCTGTCTTGGCGTCCTCTTTCTTCTTTTCCTTTTCCTTCTTGAGGATGTTTGGGCGCGGGGTGGGCGGCGCCAGCGGCTTGATGACCGGGCCCGTGGCCGCAATCGTAATCCCTTCTTTTTTGGCTTTTTCTTTCTGTTTTTCGTTGCGATCCCGGCCGCGACGCTCCTGCCAGACGGACCACTTATGCTTGAAATGCTCCACCCACCAGCCGGCATACAGAATAAAGGAGAATTTCGAAAGGATCATGATCGAGGCGGCCAGCAGCGGCAGCAGCAGGAGCAGGGCGCCGGTGACGCCGACGGTACTCTTGAGGGTCCGGGACACGATCACGCCGACAGCTCCGCCGGTTGCAACCTGCTGGCCGAACAGCACGGTCTTGTCGCGGAAAAAGGCAAACAGTGACGCCAAGGAGAAGAGAAGGCAAAAAGCGGCCGCCAGCTTGTAGGAGCGGAGGCGGATCTCCTTGAAGCGGAACAGGGTGTAGGCCATGTAGAGCAGCGCCATCGGGATCAGGTAGGAGGCGAGGCCGAAACTGATGAAGAACAGGTCGGCGATTTGCGCGCCCAGACGCCCCCCGAGGTTATGGATTCCCCCCTCGTTGGAGTAGCTGTTCCAGGACACATCGGCGGAATTATAGGTCAGAAATGCGAGCAGGATGAAGACACCGACAGTGCCCAGCGCCATCCCCTGAAGCTCCTTGACCAGCTTTTCTTTTTTTGCTTCGTCTGCGCTCATTGATTCAGGGTTCCTTAGGGTTGGATAAACGCGGCCATATTACCCGCAATCGGAGGGGGGAGGCAAAGAAAAAATAGGAGGTTGCGACAGAATACGCACCGGAGCACATCAACCTGCCGATGCTGCGTCAGCAATCACTTCGATCTCAAGATGCGATCAACCATGATTTAGCGACAGAGCCGTGCGCCCCCATTTACTTCAAAAGGCGGCCGATTGGCCGCCTTTTGAAGTAAACATCAGGGCACCGGAACAATTTCCGGATGCCGGTTATGCGGTTATTTCACGATCTTTGTGATGGCAGTCGCCTGATCGACGTCGGCGTCCTGGTCGCTAACCGTAACCGTCCAGTTGATGTCGCCGACAACGGTCGGGGTGTAGGCGGGGAAGGTGTAGCTGGCGGTGGCGCCGGCCGCGATGTTGTCAAGGGCGATGGTCTGGCTGTATATCTGGACGCTGTTCTGGACGCCAACCAGTGTGGCCGTTGCGAGGCCGGTCCCGGAGGAGATGGAGCCCGGGTTGGAAACGGACAGGGCGACCGTAGCCGGTTTCACGCGGCCGAGGCTGATACGGCCGGTGGCTGTTACGCCGGTGATGTCGATGTCGACCACGGAAGGTTGGGGTTCGGCACCGGCGCCGCTTACGTTGACGGTGGCCGTCGGCGTGTCGGCGTCGTTGCTGCTGATATTCACGGAGCCGCTGTCAGTCGTGGCGTCAACCGGGGTATAGGTCACGGACAGGACGGTTGAGCTGCCGGCTGCGACGGTGAAGGGGGCGGCAGGAGAGAATGTGTATTCCGTGCTGGTGCCGGCGCCGAGGGCGATGGCGGTGACATCCAGGCCGGCATTGCCGCTGTTCTGGATCTGGGTGGTCCTGATCACCGAGTTACCGACCGCCACTGTGCCGAAGCTGAGGGAAGTGGAGCTCAGGGCGATATTGGGGGCGGGGGCGGCGCCGGGCTTGTCGTTCGGGTCACCCGGGAAAGTAAGGTTGTTGATTTCCGTGATATTGTTATATGCATCGCTGTCCGAATCGAGGGACTCGACCGCGGTAAGGGCTTGACTTGTGGTGTAACCGGCAATGATTTTGGATTCCACGTCAAGGCCATAGGGG
>JBAQPK010000580.1:0-2195 GCA_049305715.1 Desulfuromonadaceae bacterium
GTCCAGGCCTTCGATACCCTGGCCCCGGCGGTCAGCATCAGCGACAACAAGACGGATGTGACCATCAACAGCGCCGATGGAGACATCACCTACACCATCACCTTCACGCAGGCCGTCACCGGCTTTAATGCCGATGCCATCACCGTCGTCAACGGTCTCAAGGGGGACTTCACCGCGATCAGCGCCACCGAGTACACCCTGGTGGTTACGCCCGATGCCGCTGAAGAAGGGGACATCACGATCGATGTGGCGGCTGGCATGGCTTTCGACACCAACGGCAACCCGAACACCGCGGCAACGCAGGCGGTCCAGGCTTTCGACACCCTGGCACCGGTCCCGACCATCACCCTCGATGCGAACATCACCGCTGACGACACCATCAAAATCTCCGAAGTGAGCGACAGCATCGCGATCACCGGTCATGTCGGCAGCGACGCAAAGGTAGGCGACTGGGTCACCTTGACGGTCAACGACGGAGTCAACGGAGATAAAACTTTCACCGGTCAGGTTAAGACCGGAATGGTCTTCAGTATCAATGTCTCCGGCGCCGATCTGGCAGAGGACGCTGACAGGCGTATTGAAGCCAGCATCACCACCTCCGACGGCGCCGGCAACCCCGGCACGGCCATTGACCCCGATGGTGAGAGTTACACCGTCGATCTCACGAATCCGGGAATTAAATGCGATCTTCATACGTCTAACCAGTACAAATTAGATCTCAATGATGCCACTGTCTCCGGCACTCCCGCAGGAGCTTCCAACCCTGACCCTGCAATGCAGGCAAGGCGTGAGACGATCACCGGTACAGATGGCGACGATACTATTGACCATAATGCGGCCTTTAGTAGCGGCGAGTCACAGTGGACCAAAACGCTGCATATTACTTTCACTGAATTTACAAAGGTTACATCTGTCGAGATAGGGATAACCGACGACATTTCCGGTATCGTAGGTTTTGATTTGAAAGGCCTGACAGGAACCGGCGTAACCAGGGGCTTAGATCTAAACGGCGATCCTCTCTGGAGCATTATTCCTGGCGCTGACGGCATCCCAATATCTGCCGATTTGCTGCGCGACGGTCTGGATATAAATATCATTTACAACATTGCCGAAACGCCTGCTGCGGTAGATTTTAGTGCCAATGTAACTGTTGAGGGTGAGTCGGGGAGCCTGGTGTTGTCTGGCGCTACTGCCGTGAACGATTCCTTGAGTTTTTCCTGGCGAGATGTCTCCGATCCCGCAGCCTTTGGTTCTCTCCCCCTCATGGTCCTGCCAAGTGATGGCGTCGGTGTAGAAATCCTTGCTGGAGCAGGGAATGATATGGTTCATGCCGGCG
This sequence comes from Desulfuromonadaceae bacterium, assembly GCA_049305715.1. Lineage (GTDB taxonomy): Bacteria > Desulfobacterota > Desulfuromonadia > Geobacterales > Pseudopelobacteraceae > JACRCG01. The sequence continues at coordinate 1,337 of JBAQPK010000580.1, forward strand.
CCGGAGATGATCTTGTTTACGGTGAAGCCGGCATCGACTCCCTCTACGGTGGTCTTGGCAATGACACTCTCATCGGGGGTGCTGGCGGTGACTACCTAAACGGCGGGAACATTGACATTGACCCTGCCATCGACGGGAACGACACCGCCAGCTACGCAAACGCCAGTGCCGTTAGCGGGACGACAGGCGTCTTCGCTTCACTTGCCGATTCTACGTTGAACACCGGCGATGCCGTTGAAGACAGCTACATCAGCATTGAAAACCTTACCGGCTCCGACTTTGACGACACCCTGACCGGAGATGCCGGCATCAACGTTCTCTCCGGAGGCGCTGGCAATGATACTCTCATCGGAGGCGCTGGCAACGACACACTGCAAGGGGGAGGTGATACGCTCTCCGGCGCCGGCAGCACACTCACCGGCGGAGACACGGCCAGTTACGCCAACGCAGGTCCGGGTGGCATTATTGCTTCGCTGACAACCGGTCTTGCAGGTATTACCCCGTCTGGCGACGCGGCCGGTGACACCTATATCGACATAGAAAACCTGACCGGTTCGAATGGCGACGACACCCTTATCGGCAACGCTTCCAACAACATCATCTCCGGCGGTGAAGGCAACGACATCCTGGAAGGGATGGACGGGGCCGACAGGCTGGAGGGCGGCAGCGGCAGAAATACCGCCAGCTACATGCACGCCACCGAAGTCATTGCTGGAATTGGCATCACAGCTTCGCTCGCCACCCCTGCTGACAACACCGGCCATGCTGCCGACGACAGCTATAGCAACATCCAGAACCTGACCGGCTCCAACTTTGCCGACACGCTGACCGGAGATGACGGAGACAATATTCTTAGCGG
>JBAQPK010000581.1:0-9370 GCA_049305715.1 Desulfuromonadaceae bacterium
AAATACAGCTGCAGCAAAAAAAGTTACTCTGGGCAGTGACGCTGATCCGAATCTGCTTTCATTTTCAACGAGAGCCGCCGGCCTCAATCTTCCCGACGGCACGCTGTTCATGGCCGACGCCGACGGTCTCAAGGTCGAAAAAGACGGCTCCCGGCAGCTCACCTTCAACTACATTTCCGGTCAGGGGTATACGGTTCGCAAGGTCTATACGTTCGACTCGGGAGCGTACGGCATCAAGCTTGAAACCCAGGTCTTCAACAACTCCGCCGCCCCTCTGGTTGGGGCCATTCAGCATGTGATGACTTATCCTGCTGAACCGAAAGTAAAGGACAACCGTTTCGACACTGCCGGCTCCTACCTCTTTTCAGACAACAGTCTTCAATCCAATAAAATAAAAGATGTTGCCAGCGCTTCAAAGCGCTATGACAAGTCTATTCTATGGTCCGGTTTTGCGGACAAATATTTTCTGAACGCGATTCTTGCTGAAAAAAGCAGCATTGCGTCCGTTGAGTTGAAAAAGAACAACGCCGGTTTTTTTGAGTCCGTCGTCTCGTCCCCCCAGTTTACGGTTAATCCGGGTCAGTCGGTTACGGTTGCCCACCGGCTCTTTGTCGGCCCCAAGGATATCGATATACTCAAGGCGCAGGGGAATTCCCTGGTACAGTCACTTGATCTTGGCTGGTTTACGGTTATCGCCAAACCGCTTCTCTATTCGCTGAAATTCTTTTACCGCTATGTCGGCAACTACGGAATCGCGATCATCATCATAACGATAATACTCAAGGCCTTCTTTTTCCCGCTTACCCACAAGAGTTACAAGTCAATGAAGGGTATGCAGAAAATTCAGCCCGAGATGACGAAGCTTCGCGAAAAATATAAAGACGACAAAGACGCCATGAACAAGGCGGTCATGGAACTGTATCGCGAACACAAGGTTAACCCGATGGGTGGTTGTCTGCCGATGGTTGTGCAGATACCGGTCTTCTTTGCGCTCTACAAATCACTGATGTTTTCGATTGAGCTCCGCCACGCTCCTTTTTTCCTCTGGGTTACCGATCTTGCTGATAAGGATCCCTATTACGTTACACCGGTTATTATGGGTGTCACGATGTTTGTCCAGCAGAAGATGACTCCGTCCAATATGGATCCGATGCAGCAGAAGATGATGCTGGCCCTGCCAGTTGTTTTTACGTTCATGTTCCTCAGTTTTCCTTCCGGTCTGGTGCTCTACTGGCTGGTTAATAACGTGTTGACTATCGGCCAGCAGATGTACATAAACAAACTGGTAAAAGACTAGTCTGCGGACCCCGGAGTAACGAGTTATGTATATCCGCGATACGATAGCGGCCGTCAGTACCCCTCCCGGTAATGGCGGTATCGGAATCATCCGGGTGAGTGGCGATCAGGCTGCCGCGGTCGGAAATACTATATTTAAGCCTGTTTATGACGGTGGCCTTGTGAGCCACCGTTTTTCTTTTGGCACCATCTTCGACACAGCAACCGGTGAGATGGTTGACGAAGCGATGGCTGTATATATGCGCGCACCCCGCTCGTATACGCGGGAAGATATTCTGGAGTTGCATTGCCACGGCGGTTGGCTGGTTGTCGAGAGGGTGCTGGCGCTAGTCCTTTCGTGCGGGGTCCGTCTGGCCGATCCGGGCGAATTTACTCGCCGCGCCTTTTTGAACGGGCGCATTGACCTCGTACAGGCTGAAGCGGTCATGGATATCATAGCCTCAAAGAGCGAGGCTGCCCTGCAGTTAGCCCAGAAACAGCGGGAAGGGGCTCTTTCGAAGCGTATTCAAGATGTTCGTGTTTCCCTGCTCCGGGCTCTCGCGCTTGTGGAGGCGTATATTGATTTCCCCGACGACGATCTCGGAGAAACTGATGTGACCACCATCTGTTCTGCTGTTGGGGAGGCGCAGGGCATAATTGCCGATCTGCTTGCCACCTTCGAAGAGGGGCGGGTCATGCGTGACGGGATATCGGTCCTGATAGTCGGCAAGCCGAATGCCGGCAAGTCGAGCCTCCTTAACCGGCTGCTCAATGAGAACCGGGCGATTGTAACCCATATTCCCGGCACAACCCGAGATATCATAGAGGAAACAATTACCTTCGACGGTCTGGCCGTCCGGTTGCTTGATACGGCCGGTATCCGGCATACGGATGATCTGGTTGAGCTGGAAGGGATCAGCCGGGCCCTTGAGAAAATACCGCTGGCGGATCTCATCCTTGCCGTCTTCGATGCATCCCGCGAGTTCAGCCAGGAGGACCAGCTGATCTTCGATGCGCTGGCCGGGCGCAGGACGGTAGCGGTGCTTAATAAGACAGATCTACCCCGGTGTCTCCTCCTGCCGGATGAAGAGCGCTTTGTTGCTGTTGTCCCGATAGCCGCGCTTTCGGGGGATGGGATTGAGCAGCTCAAACAGACCGTATGCAAACAGTTTCTCCACTCGACTGTATCCGATTCCCGCGAATATGTGGCGCTTTCCAGGGCCCGCCACCGGGACGCGCTGGTCTCTGCTGAGCAGTGCCTGCGACAATTCTCGGCAGGACTTCTGGACCGCAATCTGGAGCTGCTTGCGCTGGACCTGCGGGGGGCGCTCCAGGCGGTGGGCTCTGTTACCGGCCTGACCGCCACTGATGAGGTTCTCGACCTCATCTTTTCTTCGTTCTGTATCGGAAAATAACTCCATGTTTCACGTGAAACATATCCCAGGTAGTGGACGTTACTTATGATGACCTATGATCAGACATACGACGTGATCGTCGTCGGCGCCGGGCACGCTGGGTGCGAAGCCGCTCTGGCCGCCGCCCGCATGGGGTGTCGCACGATGCTGCTGACGATCAATCTGGATGCGATCGCTCTCATGTCCTGCAATCCGTCAATCGGGGGCTTGGCCAAGGGGCATCTGGTAAAAGAAATTGATGCACTGGGCGGTGAGATGGCGAGGAACATCGATGCCACCGGCATCCAGTTCCGCATTCTGAACACCAAAAAGGGGCCTGCAGTCAGGGCCTCGCGTGCCCAGGCTGACAAACAGCTCTACCGGCTGCGAATGAAACGGATTCTTGAGCAGCAGAAGGGTCTTGACCTCAAGCAGGGCGAGGTCACCTCTCTATACCTTGAGAAGGGTGAATTGCACGGCGTTGACCTGCGCTCCGGCATCCGGTATCTCTCGAAAACGGTGGTCGTTACCACCGGTACCTTCATGCGCGGTCTTATCCACATCGGCCTGAATCATTATCCCGGCGGCCGTGCCGGTGACCAGCCATCAGAGGGTCTCTCGGATCAATTGCGCGAGCTCGGTTTTCACGTGGGCAGACTGAAGACCGGCACGCCCGCGCGGCTCGATGCCCGCTCAATTGATTTTTCAAAGCTGGAGACACAATTCGGTGATGATCCGCCGATGCCGTTCTCCCTTTCCACCGACCGGATCACGATGCCGCAGCTCCCCTGCCACATCGCGTACACCAATCCTCGCTCCCATGACATCATCCGGTCCGGGCTGGACCGCTCGCCGTTATACTCGGGCATCATCGAGGGGATCGGCCCTCGTTACTGCCCGTCAATCGAAGACAAGGTCGTACGCTTCCCCGAAAAGGAGCGGCATCAGACGTTCATCGAACCGGAAGGACTGGACACAATCGAGGTCTATCCGAGCGGCATGTCGACGTCGCTCCCGATCGATATCCAGATCGCTTTTTACCGCTCCATCGTCGGCCTTGAAGGTGTAGAAATAATGCGCCCGGCATACGCCATCGAGTACGATTACGTCGACCCTATTCAGCTCCATTCCTCCCTTGAGACGAAGCTGATTGAGAACCTGTACCATGCCGGCCAGATTAATGGCACCTCCGGCTACGAGGAGGCGGCGGGGCAGGGCCTCATCGCCGGCATAAATGCGGCTCTCCGGGTAAAAGGGCTCGATCCTCTCGTTCTGGATAGGAGCCAGGCATACATCGGGGTCATGATCGACGACCTGGTGACGCTCGGTACGAAAGAACCGTACCGCATGTTTACCTCCCGTGCGGAATATCGGCTGCTGTTGCGTGAAGACAACGCCGACCTGCGATTGCGTGAGATCGGGTATCACCTCGGCCTCGTGACGGATCATGAGTTTGCCCAGTTTTGCGAAAAACGGCACATGATCGCCGAAGAGCTCCAGCGCATCGCGACCACCCGCTTGGTGCATTCCGGGCATCAGCTGGAAGTTCTCGCCCTTCACGGGCTCGACGATATCCAGAAGGGGACGACGCTGGAGCATCTGCTCAAGCGCTCTGATATCGTCTATTCAGACCTGGCTGAACTGGACGATGTTTCACGTGAAACACCGGCGGCAATACGGGAGCAGGTCGAAATACAGGTGAAGTATAAAGGTTATATTGATCGCCAGCTGGAACAGGTGGAACAATCGAAAAAGCTCGAATCGACCCGCATTCCGGCGGGGCTTGATTACGCTGCCGTTAAAAGTCTTACAACGGAAGTTCGTGAAAAGCTCTCAAAAAACAGGCCCGATACCCTTGGGCAGGCATCCAGGATTCCGGGGGTTACGCCGGCGGCGATTTCAATCCTGGCGATAGCCTTGAAATCCTCTTCATGGAAGGGAAGCGCCGAGTAATGAGCTCCGTCATAGGTGAAATAGTAGCGCAGGAAGCGCTAACAATGGGGTTGTCGCTTTCGCCACGGGAAAAAGAGTCATTCGCACTCTATGCGGCCGAACTGAAAAAATGGAACAGCAAGGTTAACCTGACTGCAATAACGAAAGATCGCGAGATTGCAATCAAGCACTTCATCGATTCACTCGCCCTTGTCCCATACCTGACGACGGAAGATCGGCTGCTTGATATCGGATCGGGAGCGGGGCTGCCGGTAATTCCGTTAAAAATTGTCAGTCCTGAAATACCAATGGTCTCGGTCGATGCCGTTGCTAAAAAGATTCATTTTCAGCGACATATTATCCGCATGTTAAATCTGCAGAACATCGAAGCGATTCACGCGCGGGTTGAAGAACTTCATGAAACGCATCGTCACTCATTCAGCATTATTACATCACGTGCCTTTACCCGTCTCGATCGATTTGTTTCTCTGGCTGCGCCGCTCCTTTCAGAGGGTGGAGTACTGATTGCCATGAAGGGGGACCAGGCTGAGGGTGAAATTGCTGCCAGCGATGAGGTCGTCCATGCCGGCGGCTTTACGGTCACGTCGATCCATCGCTATACTCTTCCGCTGGGGATGGGTGAACGCGTACTGACGTTCCTCAGGCAGAGCAAGACCCCATAAAACAAGGGCTGGAGAGATGGTGTTTAAAAAATGGCCCCTACGGCCCAAACTGGCGGCCTGAAATGGTACGGTCTGGCTTTTGTCTGTTTTGTTGTTTGCGGCGGTTTTTGTGCCGCTGAATGCGGAGATGCTGTTTTTGGCTTTGGGATGCCGAGAATAAGTTGCAGATGAACAGAATCTGCACTAGAGTAATCCACTTGCACACGTCAATCATGAAATATGGTACGGAGTTGTGACAACCGATGGATGTCCGAATCTATTATGAGGATACCGATGCCGCCGGTGTCGTGTATCATGCCAATTACATCAAATATCTGGAACGGGCTCGAACGGAGTATTTTCGCAGTCACGGTTTTTCTGTCGCGGAACTTGCCGGGAATGGTTTCGTGTTTCCGGTTGTGCGGTTGGAAGTTGATTTTAAATCCCCCGCTCTCCATGACGATATTCTCTCGATAGAAACAATCCCGACCCGTGTCCGCGGTTCGTCCGTCGCGCTCATCCAGAAAATAACGCGGAAAAGTGACGGTAAGCTGCTCGTGGCGGGGGTCGTCTCGCTGGCTTGCATAAGCCCGGCCCTGAAAGCCCGGCGGATTCCGCTGGAAATCCGCACAATGCTCGAAGCCGAACTGGAGAGGGCCGTATGAAAACAGACCGGGTCATGCCATGAAGAAAAGCGGTGCAGGCAGGATTGATCGTGCCGCTGCTCTGGACCTGTTGAACAACGGGGATCTGTTGTCGCTTGGGAAGAGCGCGGACGTTATCAGGCGCCGGTTCCACCCCGGCGGCATGGTCACCTTTGTTGTTGATCGCAACGTGAACTATACCAATATCTGTGACTCGAAATGCTCGTTTTGCGCCTTTTACCGGAGCAAGGACGCTCCGGATGCCTATGTTCTGAGCAGTGGCCAGATCTATGGAAAGATAGCCGAGCTTGTGGCGCAGGGGGGCACCCAGCTGCTGATGCAGGGCGGGCTTAACCCTGACTTGAAAATAGATTTTTTTGAGGAGCTCTTCCGGGAGATCAGGAAGCGTTTTCCGATGATACAGAATCACTCCCTCTCCCCGGCGGAAGTGATCTGTATCGCCGATAATTCGGCGCTTACGCTTGATGAAACGCTGATCCGTCTCAAGAGGGCCGGGCTCGATTCGATTCCGGGCGGGGGGGCCGAGATCCTGGTCGATGCGGTGCGGAGCAGCATTTCCCCCAAAAAGATCGGCTGGAAACAGTGGGGCGGCGTCATGCTGGCAGCGGCCCGCCTCGGCATGCCGACAACCGCCACGATGATGTTCGGCAGCAGCGAAAAGCCGGAGGATATCGTCGAGCACCTGTTCCGGGTGCGTGAGATTCAGGATCAGGGGGGCTCATTCACGGCGTTTATTCCCTGGACCTATCAGCCGGGCAATACCGAGCTGGGCGGGACCACCGCCACCGGCATGGATTATCTGAAGGTGCTGGCGCTGTCGCGGATCGTGCTGGACAATGTCCCCAACATTCAGGCCAGCTGGGTTACACAGGGCGCCAAAATGGCTTCGGTGGCTCTTTTTTTCGGGGCTAACGATCTTGGCGGCACCATGCTTGAGGAAAATGTAGTAGCCGCTGCCGGCTGCAGTTTCTGCATGTCGCAGCAAGAGATGATCAACCTGATACATGGCGCCGGCTTCAAGGCGGCCCAGCGTACCACAACCTATTCAATAATCAGGGAGTTTCCGGTTTGAATTCTTTCCATAGGCAGGCTGGAACCTGCGAAATAATTACCACCACGGCGCGGTTGGCCGAAATTGCCGATATCCTCTCACAGCAGAGCGAAATTGCGGTCGATCTCGAGATGGATTCCCTCCACCACTATCGCGAAAAAGTCTGCCTGGTTCAGGTTTCAACCCGCCGGCAGAGCTGGCTGCTGGACCCCCTGGCGCTGCCGACTCTTGCGCCGCTGGCCGCCCCGCTGGCCGCTCCGGAAATAGTCGTTGTCATGCATGGTTCTGATTACGATATCCGTTCGCTGCACCGGGACTTTGGCATCGAAGTCACGAACCTGTTCGATACGATGATAGCCGCACGTTTTCTGGGGCTTTCCGAGTTTGGTCTGGCGGCGCTTTTGAAAGCGCGTTTCGGGATCGAACTGGACAAAAAATATCAGAAGGCCGATTGGAGCAAACGCCCCTTAAGCCGTGAAATGTGCGCATACGCCGTCGCTGATACCTCGGATCTGCTGCCGTTATATGATCAGTTCCGGGAGGAACTTGTACACAAGGGGAGATTGGAGTGGCTCGAAGAAGAGGGACGCCTGGTGTGCCAGGCACGGGTATCGGAAAAGGACGGCCCGTTATTTCTCTACTGCAAAGGCGCCAACAAGCTGAGAGGACACAGTCTTGCGATCCTCGAAGAGCTGCTGCAGATGCGGGACCGGCAGTCGGAACTCCTCGATCGCCCACCATTCAAGGTACTGTCGGCAGATACGCTGATTGAGGTTGCCGAGACCAGACCCGGGTCGCTGCATGATCTGTCTCTGGTCAAAGGGATGACCTCCGGGCAGCTTCAGCGGCACGGTGCCGGTATCTTGTCGGCTGTCGAACGGGGGCTTGCCACTCCCGAGGCCTCCGTGCCCCGCTTCCCGCGCGGCGCCAGGAAAGAGGTCCTGGATTCGGTCAAAGAACGGTTGAAAAATCTTAAATTATGGCGGGAGCGCTGCAGCCGCGAACTCGGACTCGATCCGGGCGTTCTGGCGCCGAACTGGCTGCTGGAAGCGGTTGCGGACTGTCAGGGCGGAGCACCTGAAGAGCTGGATGCCATACCGGGCATGAGGGCGTGGCAAAAACGGCTCTTCGGTGAAGAGCTGGCACGCATACTTGCAATGGCCTAGGTAATGAGTCCCCTTCCTGCTATCGGTCCAGATGCAGCACCGCCGGGCCGGGAAAGCCCCTGCCGGGCAGGGTTTACCCTGATCGAGATTGCGCTCGTGATGGCCATTATCGGTATGGTGATGCTGCTGGTGGTTCCGCGCCTCCCGTCGTCGGACCAGGAAAATCTTAGGATATCCGCCCGGACCCTCGCCTCGACCCTCCGTTATCTGCAGGAGAGGGCGGCGACTTCCCGCACCGGATATTATCTGGTACTGGCGCCGGGAACGGATGCCGTAAGAATCCTTGAGACCGGCGGGGACGGGAGCGCCACAGAGCCTGCCGATCCGCTGCTGCAAAAATCTCCGGTTACAGAGGGGGTTATCGTCGCCGATGTCCGGATACCGCGACTGGGCAAAGTAAGCGACGGAGAGCTCCGTGTCGAAGTCGGCGCGGGGGGGGTGCGGGATTTTGTCACCATCCATCTCCGCTCCGCGGCGGGACAGTTCTGGACGGTGATGATGTTTCCATCCGGCGGGAAGGTCAAGGCATACGAGGGGTACCTCGAGGACCCGCCATGAGAGCCTCATGTTCAGGTTTTACGCTCCTGGAAGTAATGGTGTCGCTGGCGATCATGGCCGGTGTCATCCTGACCCTGCTGGGATCGGTCAATTATCATCTCGGGATCATTGCGGGCGAGCGCGACAGTACGGCGTTGACACTGCTGGCACGCACCCGCATGGCGGAGCTGGAACAGGCGCCGGCCAAGGGAGAGGGAACGTTCGCTCCTTCCCATCCGGAGCTGAGCTGGAAAGCCGAGCTGCTGCCGGCCGATCTTCCCGGTCTGCAGAAGCTGGTTGTCACGGTGAGGCGCGGCAGCGACGGCAGGGAGGTGGCTCTTGCAAGATATCTCCCGAAATAGCGGTTTCACGCTGCTGGAAGTTCTTATTGCGGTGGTGCTGCTCGGCATCCTTACCGCGGCTCTTTACGGCAGCTATTTCGGTGTTCTGCGGGCCAGAGACCGCGCATCGTCGGGGATGGAATCACGGCGGGAGCTCGGCGTCACGCTTGATCTGATCCGCCGCGAAGTTTCATCGGCCCTGCCTGTCCGCGCTGCTGACAAGCGACTGCGGTTTGTGGTGGAAGATCGCGATACTTTCGGCGCGCCTTCATCGACCCTGGAGCTGACGACCCTGGCGCCGCCGGCCGGGCAGAACCGCAGCGAATCCGGTATCGTTGCCGTCGCGT
>JBAQPK010000582.1:0-3383 GCA_049305715.1 Desulfuromonadaceae bacterium
CCTGTTGATTACGACCCGCACAGCCACAGAGCAGCAGAGTTGCTATAAGTAGTGTTACTCCTGCGCTATTTATTCTTTTTGATAGTGCAATGTTTCCTGTTGTGTGCATGTGTGCCACCTTAAATAAAAAGCCGCATCCAGTTCGGTGATGCGGCCTCCGGTTTTCCGGTCAACCTGGTTGATCTCATCGGTGTTATTTACAACTACCGATGTTTGGCCATTACCTCTCTGACCGCGAGTTGGAGCGCTTCCTGCACATACCCTTTAAGAATCTTTTCATCGTTACCGATGACAATAACCGGAACACCCCGGGTTTTGTACTTGACTGTCAGCTCTTCCTGAAAGTCCGGATTCTGAAATATGTCCTTTTTGGTAAAAGGAATCTTGTTGCTGGTCAGAAAATCACTGGCAGCGGTGCAGCTTTTGCAGCCTGGTTGCGTGTAAATTGCAATAGCTGGAAAGCGAGCCGTCTGGCGTTGAGACGCCTTAGCGGATTCGGAACTGGCGTAGGAAATTGCTGCGCTGGCAAGTACAGTCAGTGTTGAAAGGACGATCCATCGATTGAAAATATTCATGTGAGGGCTCCTTGCTTTGTTTGGCGTTGTGAAAACAAAAAAAGGCCGGATTACCCGATTGCGGGTCATTCCGGCCTCCAGTTGACTGGTACGCCTGTTCCGTGCAGAAAAATAAAAAAGACCGGATGCATGTGCGCAACCGGTCTCTTGTTTTCAAGTAAACCTGTCTATCAACGATATAGATTTCATATTCCTTATAAAAGATTCCAAGTCGGGCTGTCAAGGTTTATTTTTCAGCAGAGCAGATTTGTTCCGTCGCAACTTGATCTAATATTTCTGACTCCTTGTGACATGAAGATCCGGAGGTGGCTATGAAAGACTGAATAAGCATGACCGGGATAAACAGTGCTATCGCCGAGAGAAAGGAGGCCTGCAGTCCGAAAGTTTCACCGGCCATGCCGCCGAGAATGGGGCCGAGGGTTGTGCCGATGGCAACACTCAGGCTGTACAGGGCGGCAATCTTGCCTTTTTCACCTTCTACCATATTCAGGCGAACCAGGCCGCAGTAGCCAACCATTCCGGTGCCGGAGCCATAGAGCGCCACACCGAGCCATAACAACAACGTAGTGCCGGAAGTTGCCATAACGAAAGTGCCGATAAGGGTTGTGGCTGCCGAGATATTGAAGCACCATCTTGCGGAGTGCCCTTTAAACAGGATGCTGCCCCAAAAGAGCGTCGCCATTGCCAGGCTCCCTTGTGTAATGATGAGCCAGGAGATCGCTTGCAGCGGCAGATGAAAAACATTCAGCGCCACCGGAGCCATAAAGGTTCTGAATACGGCAAAGGCTGAGGCATTCAGAAGTTCCAGAGCCAGGACGATCAGCAGGTTGCTGTCTGATAAGAGACCTCGCATATGGCTGAAATCCTCGGCGGGAGTTCTGCTGGTATATTCCCGGATCTCGGTGATGCCGCGTTGACTGCGGTAGACTACGACCGCAACTCCGGCCAGCAAAAGCACGCTGATGGAGAGGAAAACCGGAAAATAATTATCTCCACCCAGAAGCCCTGCCGCAGCAAATGGGCCTAACAGGTAAAAGCCGAGTTGAGTCGCGCTACGCTGCCAACCGACCTGGGTGGCCTCCAGGTATTTCATGCGCTTGAGAAAGCCCGCCTGAAGCGTCATGAAGCCGACGGATTGCGCCATCCCCTGGAAAAACATGATCACCATCAGCATGATGGCCGTGTACACCCAGGGAATTGCAAGCGTCAGTGCGGCGCAGAGGAGCGTGCTGATGACAAACATCCGCCGGGTGCCGTAGCGGTCAGCCCACATTCCGGACGGAACGATGATAAGCATGCGACCGATACCGGCCATGCTGCTGATCAGCCCCATCTCCGTCGCCGAAGCGTGCAGCGAAAGTGTATAAAGCGGTAACGCCAGCAACATGATGCCGCTGGCGCAGCCGGCCAGTACATTTATCGCCAGAAGGCTTTTGAGCCCCTGGGTGTCATTCATCCTGCACTCCTTTTGATTTTCCAACTAAATTGCTGCTATCGATTCGCCACCAGTACACTTATCAGGTCGGTGGCCAGGCGCAGGCCACCTTTGAAGCCGACGTAGAACTGGTCGGTGACGATGCGGTTGGTAATCGGGTATGAAACGCCCCAGAATCCGGCCTTGATACCGGTCGCAAGTGGCCTGTCCAGATTGCTGCCGATGACGAAAGCAGGACTGATGGGGGTGCCGTAGGGGTCATTTTCCTTCTCCAGCTGATTATTCAGCCGCTCGGTAATCGCGTCGGTATCTGTCTCAAAAATCAGTATCGGGCGTACATCGGCCGGTATCGACTCCAGCCGTTTGCTGACAAGATCCTGCTGTTCATCACTCAGCAGATCGGTCACAGCGGCAAAGTAGGGGATCCACCCCAAATCCTCGGAAATAAACTTTGTCAGGGCATAGGTATAATTGGCATTGCCGATGATTACCCCGAAACGCTGGAAATCCTGGTCGTTGATAAGGTCGGTCAACGGGTTGATGAAGCGGTAGTAATGGGCTTTTTCCTCGGCAATAGCCTTTTCAGTGATTTCATTGCTGATCTTGAAATGATTCGCAATAAGGCGCAGAAAATCCTCGGTAGCGGTTGGTCCGATGGGAAGCGGCTCGGAGATATAGGGGGTGCCGTGAATTTCTTCAAAAAGTTTGGCCGGTTTGATGCCGTGTACGTCGGAGAAGACGATATTGAGGGCTGCCCGCGAGGACTCTTTCAGGTTTTCCAGTTTATCGTGAGGTGTCAGGAAGGTGTTCGCCTCAATCCCGATCAGCCCCAGAAGGCGCTTCAATTCGATAAGATTGCCGCGCCAGAAGACATCCTGAGCCGGTACGAAGCCGAACAGGTTGACCAGTTTGGTATTCTTTGGCAAACCCTTGGTGATGAACTGGCTGATGATCGCTTCCCAGATGAAGTCGGCCCCCACGTTCGATTCACCCTTAAAGCCGCCGGTCTCGGCAAATATAACCGGCTTGCCCTGGCGCTGAAATTCCGAAACTACGGCTCGCACATCGTCGCCGATAATGTCGGTCATGCAGCCGGTTATGACGGCGTACAGATCGGCGTCCACCACCTCCAGGGTGGCGGCAACCTGCTCGGTCAGGCGCTCTTCACCGCCGAAAATGACTTCCCGCTCGACGATATTGGTGCTGGGGGTGGCGCGTCCGTCGGTAACGGTGGTGCCCCAGTAGCCTGCTCCTACAGTTGCGGCGCCGTCGGCGCTGGCCGCGCAGCCTGGGGAGGCGTGGACGATTGCCACGGCCCGTTCGATGGAATTGATTGTTACCAAAGCGCCTCCCAATGCGCACTGGTAACGGGG
>JBAQPK010000583.1:0-5583 GCA_049305715.1 Desulfuromonadaceae bacterium
GATGTGTCCGCGTTGTTGAGCCAATTCTTACACAAACAAAACCGTTTCCGAACCAGTTGAAGTGATACGAATCTAATGATGAATTAGCCTCGGATTTGGCCCGTTTATAAACGGTGATCCGAGTTTTTTGCTTTAATGTCTTCGTCGTGAGGCTGGCCGAATTGGGTAGTCAGAGACAGCGTTGTTTTTTTAACAATTTGAGACATTTAAGAAAATACTGGTATATTAAACGAAGAAGAAGTAACTACATGAAACTTACAGTCAAGGCTCAGGATCGAGGTTGAAAATGGTGGCAACTGACCCGGCCAATCATAGCGTATCCATGCTCTTTGTGGAAGACGAAGCGGATTCGCGGGAGATTCTCTGTGAAATTATCCGCCATCGATTCCCGGATGTGCGGTTGCTTATTGCTGATAACGGTGAGACGGGTCTTGAATCGTTCAAGCGGTACCAGCCTGATATTGTCATAACCGATATTAATATGCCCATTATCAATGGCATCATGATGGCGGCTGAAATTAAATCGCTTTGCCCCTCTACCGAGATCATCGCCTTGACCGCGTACAGCAATACACTGTACCTGATTAAAGCCATCGAGATCGGCATCAGCAATTACATTCTGAAGCCGATCGATATCAGGCAGCTTCTTACGGCCCTTGAAAAGGCACTTTCCATAGTACGGTCAAAGCGGGTCATCGCCTGGCAAGATTATGTGATACGGGATCTCAATACCGTGCTTGCCCGAAAGGGGGCGGAACTTGAAGCGGTGAACAAGGAGCTTGAGTCTTTTGACTATACCGTTGCCCATGATCTGCGTTCCCCCATGATCACCATCCGTGATCTCTCCCGGAGACTGCTCGAAACCCAGCCCGGGGCGCTGGACGATGCCGGCAAAGGATATCTTCAGGTAATAAACCGGGAAAGCAACCGTATGAACTGCCTTGTCGCTTCGCTGCTCAAATTATCCACAAACTCGCAAAAACATGCGGACAAAAAATGGACCGGCCTCAGTGATATTGCCAATGAAATCCGGGACAACCTGTTGGCAAATGAGCCGGAACGGCATGTGACATTCTGCATAGCCGAAGGTGTCAGCGGGTACGGAGACCCCGGCCTGTTGCGGATAGTCTTTGAAAATCTGCTCGGTAATGCCTGGAAATACTCCGCGACAAAAGACGATGCCCGGATCGAGTTCGGCACGATCAACAGGGAGGAGGATCTTGTTTATTTTGTTCGCGACAACGGGGTCGGCTTCGATCCGCAGGAGTCGGAAAAACTGTTTGTCCCCTTTCAGCGTCTTAATTGCGACGACAATGTTGAAGGGTCGGGCATCGGCCTGGCAACGGTATACAGGATCATCCTGCGTCACGGCGGCAGAATCTGGGCCGATGGGGAAAAAGGGAAGGGGGCGACCTTCTACTTTACCCTCTGATTATCCGCGTTATCTTCGTTCAATTGAATTATTCCTTTCACATAGGACAAAATCGTATTAGCTCCTTCTTAATTGCCTACCTATTTCTGCTTGAACATCTGTCTTTATAAACAGACATTCACCTATCTCTCGCGACAGAGCGAGCTGATAAAATTGCTGCAGGTTACTCTGATGCCCTGGGAGCTTGGATGAGAGGAGATACACTTTGAAAAGAGGAAAGTTACTATATATTTCCCTGATGTGGATTTCCGTGGTGATATTTAATTGCCATGGAGTTTGTGCCGAGGAACTTTCTCCATCCCTTCCAGCAAAGTCGCTGCAACCGACATCATATCGTCCTGTCACAGCTCCCCCCGTTTCCTCGGTGATCACATCGCCAATCCCGCCCCCGCGGCCGACAGAAACTTCGACCCTGAGAAGTACCGAAGACACAAGATCGGAGAAGGGCGCAGAAAAAATTAAAAATGTTGGAGTGGAAAGCGGAGAGGCGGCGGATCAGGCGGAGCTTTCCGCCATTGAAAAGGCTGCTTTCGCCGATGAGACTGCGGGAGATAATGCCCACCCTCAGCCATATCAGGTAAAAAATCTCACCCAGTTCGGCTACAATTTTTTCAGGCAGAGTGCGGCCGGGTTTGCCCCGCTCACCGACATCCCGGTTGGTCCCGATTATGTCATCGGTCCGGGAGACAGGATCATCGTCAACCTCTGGGGAAGCGTCGAAGGAACCCATGAATTGGAGGTCAACCGGAGCGGAGAAATTGTGCTCCCGAAGGTGGGGAACATAAAAGTCTGGGGGATCACCTTCGAACGGCTGCCGGCTGTCTTGAAGGCCAACTTGTCAAAGAACTACAAAGATTTCGACCTGAATGTGACCATGGGGAAACTGCGAGGCATCAAGGTGTATGTGGTCGGTGAGGTAAAAGCGCCCGGCGACTATAACCTGAGCCCGCTCTCGACGTTGATCAACGCCCTCAGCGTCTCCGGCGGGCCGCTGAAAACCGGCACCCTGCGAAATATCCAGGTTAAACGGGGGGGGAGGGTCGTAGAAACAGTGGATCTCTACGATTTCTTTCTCAAAGGGGACAAAAGCAGGGATATTCGTCTCCAGCCCGGCGACACCATCTTTGTACCGGTTATCGGCAGGGTTGCCGGAATCGCGGGAAACGTGAAAAGGCCCGCCTTCTATGAGCTCAAGGAAGAAAAGGTTATGGGTGATCTGATCGCGCTGGCGGAAGGTTTTCTCCCTACCGGTTATCTCCAGAGGGTACAGATTTCGAGGGTTGACGCCCATGAAAAGAAGGTGGTCGCCGATTTCAACATCGATCCTAAGGGTGGGAGTAAAACTCTGGATCAGATCCTTGCGAACATAAGAATCCAGGATATGGATATTGTCAAAATATTCCCCATAGATGCAACATTGCGAGACCATGTCAGGCTCGACGGCTATGTGCTCCGCCCCGGAGACTATGCCCTCCAGACCGGCATGCGCCTGAGCCGGCTATTGCTCCAGGATAATCTCCTTCCCGAATATTATATAGACGCTGCAGAAATCACCCGGCTTTATCCGCCGGATTATCATCCGGAGAAACTCTTCGTCAATGTCGCCAAGGCGCTGGCGGGTGATCCCGTGCATGACCTGGAGCTGAAGGAGTTCGACAAGGTACGGATATTCTCCCGCTGGGAGATGGAGGAGATGCCCAAGGTCAAGGTGAACGGGGAAGTGCAACGTCCCGGCGAATACCGGCTCTTTACCAACATGACGGTCCGTGATCTCCTCTTGTTGGCGGGCAACCCCAAAATCACCGCTTATCTGAAGAATGCCGAAATAAATCGCATCAAGCAAACCGGTGAGTCGGTATCGTCGTTTCCCATCGTAATCAACCTGGAAGAAGCCATCAAAGGCAACCCTAATGACAACCTGGTCCTTGCCCCTTTCGACGAGTTGAGCGTCAGGAAAATACCAAACTGGGCAGAAGAAAAGGAGAGATATGTCACGCTCCAGGGCGAATTCCGTTTCCCTGGGGTATACTCGATTTATAAAGGGGAGAGACTGAGCACGCTGATCGAGCGGGCCGGCGGCTTTAACGAAAAGGCATATCTGCGTGCCGCCAAGTTTACCAGGGTGTCCACGCGGGAGCTGCAGCAGAAGAGGATGGATGAGTTTGTGGTGAAAACCGAACAGGAAATCCTGAAAAAGCAAGCGGAATTAGCTTCGGTCGCCTCCTCGAAGGAGGAACTGGAGGCGACGAAGTCGGCCCTTGAGAGCCTGCAGCGCTCCATAGCGTTACTGAAGACGTCAAAGGCGGAAGGGCGGCTCGTGATTCACATGGATTCTCCCAATTTCAAGGGCTCCCGCCATGACGTGGAGCTCATGGGTGGCGATCTGTTGGAAGTCCCCCAGATGCCGAGCGCCGTCAATGTCCTGGGCCAGGTCTATAACCCGACCAGTTTTATCCCGGTCGGCGATGATGATGTGGCGTTTTATCTGGAGAAAGCGGGCGGCCCGATCAGGTCTGCGGAAGAAAGAGATATCTATATTGTTCGTGCTGACGGAACGGTCGTAAGCAGGCAGCAGGTTTCAATGTTTAAGAACCTGATCTTTAGCGGATTCATGTCCACTACGCTGGAGCCGGGCGATAGCGTCATCGTTCCCCAGAAATTCGAAAATGTCGCCTGGATTCGTGAAATCAAGGACATGGCCATAATCCTCGGCAATCTTGCACTTGCGGCAGGTGTGCTGGTTGCGGCGGGGTTGTAAATCAGGTGCGAGGAAAAACCAGGTACGAGGAACGAGGATCGAAAAGCCAGGAACCTGATTTCAGAACCTCGGTCCTCGATCCTGATTCCCGACGGAGTATAAATGATGCAGCATCCCGATAATCCCAACCTCAATCCTCGATCCTCGAACCCCGCTCCTGGTTCTTCCGGTCTTCTCGACTACCTTGCTGTGCTTCTTAAACACAGACGGCTGATTGCCGGCTTCACCCTGACTGCCACGATCCTCAGTGTCATCGTCGTTCTGCAGCTGCCGAACATCTACACCGCCAAGGCCATGATTCTGCCGGTGGATGATGATAAAGGGGGCATGGGTGTAATGATGGGTCAACTTGGCGGCTTGGCCGGTATCTCCGGGGTTGCACTGGGCGGGCCGACAAAGGCCGACCTGTATATGACCATGCTCAGGAGCGAGACGGTCAGGGACCCGCTCATCGACCGCTTCAAACTGATGGAAGTCTACAAGGCAAAGTTCCGGGTGGATGCTTACACGGCGTTAAATAAAAATGTCATCGTTTCGGCAGGAAAAAAGGATGGAGTCATAACCATTGCCGTGGATGACAAGAATCCAAAGCTGGCCGCTGAGCTGGCCAATGCTTACGTGGATGAACTGGGGAGGCAGGCCGTCCGGCTCAACATGTCATCGGCCGGCAAGAACCGCGTATATCTGGAAGAACGGCTCGCCGCGACCCGCGCAGATCTGGCAAAGGCTGAGGATGCGCTCAAGAACTTCCAGTCAAAAAATAAGGCCGTGTCGGTAACCGACCAAGCACGGGCCACCATCGAAGGAGTGGCGCAGCTGCGCGCTCAGCTTGCGGCCCAAGAGGTGCAACTGGCCGCCTTCCAGCGGCAGTTTACCGAATCGAGCCAGGAGGTTAAAACAACTAAAGCCACGGTTGCCAATTTGCGGGCGCAGATTGGAAAGCTGGAAGGGTCTGGCGGTGGGAGCAGTTCCATCCCGTCTGTCGGGAGCATGCCGCAGCTGGGGCAGGAATATCTGCGGTTGATGCGGGATTTCAAGATTCAGGAGACGCTGGTGGAGCTGCTGACCAAGCAGTATGAAGTGACGAAGCTGTCCGAGGTCAAGGATGTTTCGCCGTTTCAGGTGCTGCAGGTGGCGAAAGTGCCGGAGAGGAAGAGCAAGCCGCACCGGTCATTATTGGTGATTATAGCTTTTTTTGCCGCTTTTGTCTGTTCGATTTATGTAGCATTCATACTGGAACATATCGATAAAATGCCGGAAGAAGATAAAAACCGGTGGGCTAACATGAAAAGGCGGTTGTTTTCTGGAAAATACATTAGATGTTAAGCAAACTGAATGTAAAAGATTCTAGCAGTGGGCGTTCAATTGCTAAAAACACCATACTCAATCTTAT
>JBAQPK010000584.1:0-2656 GCA_049305715.1 Desulfuromonadaceae bacterium
GGGCCAGGGTATCGAAGGCCTGGACCGCCTGCGTTGCCGCGGTGTTCGGGTTGCCGTTGGTGTCGAAAGCCATGCCAGCCGCCACATCGATCGTGATGTCCCCTTCTTTACCGGCATCGGGCGTAACCACCAGGGTGTACTCGGTGGCGCTGATCGCGGTGAAGTCCCCCTTGAGACCGTTGACGACGGTGATGTCGGCAGCGCTGAAGCCGGTGACGGCTTCAGTGAAAGTGATGGTGTAGGTGATGGTGCCTCCGGCAATGTTGCCGATCCCGCCCTCGTCATCAGTAATGGTCACAGCCGGGGCGATTGTGTCAATGGCGTAATTATTGGAGTCTTTGGTGCCGCTGTTGGCGTTGCCGGCCGTGTCGTAGACGCTGGCATCTTTCAGGGTAATGACGTTGGTCGAATCTTCCACTGATGGATCCGGTGAAAGAACTGTCGCCCAGGTGATGCCACCGTCCAGGGAGCTAACCGTAGACAGGGTGCCATTGCCCACAATCAGGTCGCTGTTGTCGAAATTGGTGACCTTCTCGCTGAAGATGATATTGACAACGCTGCTACCGCCGATATTCAACTTGTCGTTATAAACCACAATCGTCGCGGTCGGCCGTCCGGTGTCGACGCTATAGCCCTCACCATCGGAGTCGGTGGCCATGCCTGGATTGCCGGCGGTGTCATAAGTGGTAACGCTGGCATTGATGACTTTGTCGGTGTCGGCAACCAGATCAGCGCCGGTAACGGGAATACTGAAAGTCATCCCGGACTGAACCTGTCCGGTGAAGAGTTTATTGTTAACGGTCAAGGTGACCCAGTCGCCGACTTTTGCATCGCCACTCACCGTGCCAGTGATTGCAATATTCCCGCTCGCCTCGGCGATACTGATGATGTCATCGGCAGTGATGTTGGCATCCAAGGTGATCGTCGGCACCGGAGGGGTGAGGTCGATATCGTAATCTTTGGTGGCAGTGCCGGTGCCGAGATTGCCGGCGGCATCGCTGGTGGTGATGGTGGCCTGAATGACCGTGTCCACATCGGCGACCAGAGCAGAACCGGCCACGGGAATGCTGAAGGTCATGTCGGCAGCGACCACCCCGGTGAAGGTTCCGGTGTAGTTGGCATTTGTGAGCGTCAAAGTAACAAGGTTGCCTTCTGTAGCATCACCGCCGACAGTACCGGTAATTGTGACAGGTCCCGCAGCTTCGGCAATATTGATGGTGTTGTCGATAGTGATGTCGGCAACGGATGTAATGGCCGGGACTGGCGCCAAGGTATCGACGTCGTAGGAAATAGTTGCTCCAACAGGACCGGCGTTGTTCGCTAGGTCTGTGTAGGAACCGTTCAGCGTAATGATGCTGTTGGTGGTCAAAGCTGACAAATCATCTGTATTGACAGTTGGCGTGAAGGTCGCCGTCCAGGTATTGCCCCCGTCGGCGGTGCTAATCGGGCTTAAGGTGCCGTTGGCCGCGCTCAGGTCAAGGTCCGCATTGGTGAAGCCGGTGACTGCCTCGTTGAAGGTGATGGTTACGGTAGCGGTCTCGCCGATTTTCAGGGCTGTGTCGCTAATTGTGAAGCTCTCTACTGTCGGTGGGGTAGTGTCACCAGCTATGCTGTCCACGTCGACCAGGTTCAACTTCACATCGACAGGGGCGGACCAGTTCCCCGCCGCATCGCTCGCTTCGATTCCGTAAGTAAAGATGTTCTCCCCGGTGATGAAGTGATTGCTCTTCGCAAGAATGCCTGCATCGGTCAGGCTGATCTGGCCGCTTGACGAAATCGCAAAAAAGCCGTCGGCGCTGATGCTGGGATCGCTAGGTGTGCCGGGGTCACCATCGGTATCGAAGCCGATGTTGAAGCGGTAACCGGTGACACCGACATCGTCAGTCGCCGCCACGGTGGCGATAACGACGGGGGCAGTTTGATTTTCGACGTAGCTGTAGGATTGGAGTGGGACAATGACAGGGGTCTGATCCTCAATATTGGTGACCGAGATTGTAATGGTCTGATCGGTACTATTCACCCCGTCGTGGGCCCTGACCGAAACCTCATAAGTATTGTTGCCATTGCTGTCGGCCGGAGCCTCGTAATTTTGGGCCGCCAGGGTGAGGTTGCCCGATCCATCGATGGCGAACAAATTCTTGTCCGCCCCGCCGACGATCGTGAAGGTCGCAGGGTTGGTGCCCACGGTGTCGGCATCGGTCGAGGTCAACTTCACGCTGAAGTTTGAATTCTCGGCAACACTATGAGTTGCGCTGGTAGTGATGACCGGGGCATTGTCGTTAACGTCGGTCAGGTTAATGGTGATTGTTTTGATGTTACTATCGCTTAGACCGTCACTGGATATGACACTCAGAGTGTAGATTTTAGTGCCCTCGTAGTCGATGAAAACCGCACCCTCTGCCGTCAGACTGATCTCACCGGTGCTGCTGTCGATACTGAACAAGGACTTACCGCTGCCGTCGACCGGGATTGTCCCGGTTAAGCTATAACTCAGCGTGGCGGCAGGGATATCCACATCTGTCGCATTGGCATCAGCCCCGGGGATGAGGCCTGCCGAAGCGTTTTCCGTTAGCGAGACGCTGGCATTGTCCACCGTCAGGGTCGGCGCGTCGTTGGCGCCGGTGACGGTGACGGTGTAGCTCTGGGTGACGAGGGC
>JBAQPK010000585.1:0-6263 GCA_049305715.1 Desulfuromonadaceae bacterium
GATATGCCCTGGCAGGCGAAGCCTGGCATATGACCGCGCCGGAGCCGTCCGGTGTTACCGCCGCACGGGTGATGCGGGAAGCGCTGCGATCAGCCGGGGTAGAAGCGGGACGGGTTGGATGGGTCAATGCCCACGGCACCGGCACGCCGCTTAACGACGTCGTGGAATCAAACGCCATGAAGCTGGTGTTTGGCGACCGCGTTGCCGCTGTGCCGCTGGTCTCCACCAAGGGGATGACCGGTCATTGTCTCGGGGCGGCCGGTGCCGTCGAGGCCTTGGCGACGGTGATCGCTCTCAATCAGCGCATCATTCCGCAAACCCTCAATTTTCGGGGACGCGATCCGGAATGTGACCTGGATTACTGCCATGACGGGCCGCGTCCGACCGGCTGTGACCTGGCGATGTCCAACTCCTTTGCCTTCGGCGGCAATATTACCTCTCTGGTGCTGTCCCTATGAACATTCCCCTGACCGATATCGTCATAACCGGCTTTTCGGCTGTAACCCCCGCCGGCAACGGCCTGGAACCGGTGCTGGAGTTGATTCGTTCCGGCCGGGATGCCCTGACGCCGGTGCCGGCTGAAGGTGCCGGGGAAAATGGCGGCCGCTGGGGGAAGGCGCTCGGGTTCAAAGCCACCGACTTCATCCCACCCTTAAAGGCCCGCAAGCTGGATCGCTGCAGCCAGTTTGCCGTGGCTGCCGCCGCCCTGGCCCTTACTGATGCCGGTATCAACAGGAATACCCTCCCCCCCGAACGGATCGGTATTACCCTCGGATGCGGTTTTGGCGGAGTTGCCAATTCCGCCGAATTTCTTACGGGATATTTTGCCGGTGGTGTGGAGGGGATGTCGCCGATGCTCTTTCCCAACACGGTCTCCAATGCGGCCGCCAGCAATGTCTCCATCGAACATGGGCTGAAAGGTCCCAATGTGACCCATGTACAGCGCTTCTGCTCGGCTGAATCGGCCTTCATGATGGCCTGCCGTTTCATCATCGAGGGGCGGGCCGACATCATGCTGACCGGCGGGGCAGATGACCTGACGCCGTTGATGCTTTCCGGCTTTGCCGCCACCGGCCAGTCGCGCCGTTACGCCAGGGCCTTTGGCGAGGGGTGCGGCCTGCTCGTGCTTGAGAGCGCCGGACACGCCGCCGGCCGTGGTGCGCGGGTCAGGGGACGGGCCGATGCAATCAGCACGGTCGGTCTGCTCCTCCCCGGTCACGAGCGGGAAGGGGCTGACCTGCTTATGGCTGGTTCCGCTTCCCCTGCTCTGGTATCCCTTTCGGGTACGGCAAGCATTCTCCCGGCGTACATGGAGCGCATTGGCGGCATTCCCGCGCTGGATACGGGGCGTGTCCTGGGCAGCTCACTGGCCATGGGAGGCACTGCCATGGCGGCCCTGCTCGCCTCGCTCCAACCCGGTCACCCGGGCCTGCATCTGGCCGCTTCCCCCGAAGGACCGTACTATGCGATCCGGTTCAGCGGAGGCACCCCTGTTTAATCCCGATCCGGCACATTATCTCCCCCACCGTTATCCCTTTCTGCTCCTCGACCGGATTATCGAGCTGGAGCCGGGCGCCAGGGCTGTTGCCCGTACCTGTCTGACCGCTACCCGCGGTTTTCCCCAGATCCTGATGATTGAATCAGTTGCCCAGCTGGCCGGTATAACAGTTGCGCAGGCCGATGGGGAGGGAGGCTTTCTTGCGTCGATCGATCATGCCGTTTTTTCCGCAACGGCGTCTGCCGGGGAGATACTGACGGTTTCGGTCAGGGTGGTAAAATCATTCGGCCGGTTGTTCATGGTTGAGGGGGACGTAATCAGCGGCGCGGGCCAACTCCTCTCCGTACAACTGACTCTGGGAATCGGAAAAGTGTGATGTCGATGAAGAATGATTACGTATGTATCCCAATGCTGATAGTGCTCCTGCTGGGCAGCTTCCCCTGCCACGCCCGTACCATCTCTCCTGTTGAAGGACTTGAGGCCTTGCGCCGCGGCTTTGCCGGCACTGCCGATTTTACGGCCGACATCACCCAGGAAAAACGGCTTTCCCTGATGAAACGAACCATGGTGATGAGTGGCTCGCTTCGTTTTAAAAAGCCGGATCTGTTTTTTATGGAAATAAATCCTCCCTTCAACAGTCGCATGCTGCTGCGGGACAACATCATCGAACAGGCTGGCGGCAGAGACAGGACGCCGGTCAGAATCGCCCTTCCGCCGGAGCAGGGGTTGAAACAGTGGTTTGCCAAACTCGCCTCCCCGGTCACGTCCCTTCCCGACGGGGTCGTGGTGCAGGCCGACCTGACCAATTCCGTTTACACCGTGACGATTGCCCCTCAGGGTAAGGGGCAGGTCAAGGATATTGCCATCGTTTTTCTCGGGGACGGCACCATCAGGCGGCTGATCATCAACGAGCGGAACGGCGACCGGGCCACCATGACCATGAAAAAACTGCGGCGCAATGTGGGCCTGACCGAGCGGGATTTCCGGCTGGAATAGTTTATTTGAGTTAACGCACGTATCCGGCCTGTCCGGCTTATGGGAAAGATCACACCATGCCATTGCATCGATTATTAAAGTTTCTGCCGCCGCTTCTGCTGCTCACCTCCTGTGCCACGGTCGCGGCTCCTCCCGTCGACTACCGCCCGGGCGCCGTCGTGGAAACGCTCTCGTCCGCCGTGTCCCTCTCGATCCGTACCTCGGACAACAGCCTGGGGGGGAGCGGTTATCTGGTCTTTCGCCGCCCCGATCAGCTCCACCTGGTCGTGCTCTCACCCTTTGGTACGACCATGATGGAGGCCTTTGCCATCGGGGACCGCATCACGCTGGTTTATCCCTCCCGATCGACGGCCTATGTGGGGCGTTTCGACGAGCTGCCCGACAAGGGTGGGTTGCAGGGGTGGCGTTTGATGCGTTGGGTGATGGATGCCGATCCCCATGAGGATCACCGCTTCGGAGGCACGGTGTCACGTGTTAACAAGCTCGGATTCCCTGAAAAGGTGACCTATGAAAATGGATTGGTTACCTCCAAGGAGTCCCCCGCCGGCGACCGTGTTCGTTACGGCAGGTATTCCGCCGTCAATGGTGTCCCGGTTGCAGCGGAGCTCGACCTGCGCAACGGGCGGGACGACCGGATCCGGATTACACTCGATGAACCGGAGATCAACACCCCCCTTGAAGATGCCGTTCTTGCGCCGCATCTTGACGGGATGACGATTCTGCCGCTTTCCGCCATCCAGGGGTTGTAGAATCCCGTGCCACTGACCATATTCTCAAAACTGACATCCCGGTTCAATTCCCTCACCCGCCGCCATCTGGAGTGGATATTCCGGATCACCACCACCAGACCCCGTGCCGTGTTATGCTCCTTTTTTCTGGCGCTGCTGCTCTCGGTCGCCGTGATCTGCACCACCCGCTTCGACGCCGATATTTTCCAGCTGTTCCCGACGCGCCAACCGGCGCTGAAACTCCTGCTCGACTCCCTGCAGTGGAGCGGCAGCGCCAATGAAGCCTATTTCCTGCTGGAGGGGGAGAGGGAGGCGCTTCCCGGTGAGGCGGAGCGCTTTGCCGAACGGCTCCGCCTGGCTCAGGTGGAGGGTCAGCCGGCCTTCCGGCGCATCACCTGGCGGATCTTCGACGAGAGTGAGGGGGCCGCTTTCAATGCCTTCATTGCCTATGCCGTGACCCGCCCGCAGCTGTTTATCGGGCCGGAAGACGTTCCCCGTCTGCTGCAGCGTTTTACACCGGCTGCCATGGACGACTCCCTGCGCCGTATCCAGGGTGACCTGGCCGGGCAGTTCGGCGGCGCGATGACCGGGCTGGCCAGCGCCGACCCCCTCTATCTGCGGGATCTGATCCTGCCGCGTCTCAAGGCCGCCAGCCAGGCGCTCGACCTTGACCCCCAGTCACCCTACTTTCTCTCGCGGGACGGCAAGGTGCTGATCATGATCGCCGAACCGGCCCGCCCGGTGCAGGATATGGCCTTTGCCCGCGCCCTGGTGACGACCATCAACGAGGCGCGCCGGGGGTCCGCGGTCGCCATCTCCTGCGCCGGCGCCCATATCAGCGCGGTGCTGGACGAGGCGGAGATGAAGTCCAACATCATCGCCTGCATCCTCTCGTCGCTGGCGGTGGTGCTGGCCATATTCTACGCGGTCTACCGCCGCATTCTCCCCACACTGCTGCTGCCGCTGATCATCGCTGTCGGCGTGGCGCTGGCGCTGGGAGTCGCCGGGCTGCTGCTCCCCTCGATCCACATCATCTCCTTCGCCTTTATGGCGCTGATCATCGGCCTCGGGACCGATTACTCGATCCACCTGTACGACCGTTTTCACAGCGAACGGGCCGCCGGCAGCGGGACGGACGAGGCGCTGCGTCTGGCGGTGGTCGATACCGGCCACAGCCTTTTTACCGCCGCCGCCACCACGGCGGTGCCCTTCCTGGCACTGATGATCTCGGATGTACGGGCCCTGTACGAACTAGGCCTGCTGGTCGGGCTGGGAGTGGTCTTCTCGCTCTACACAACCTTTTTCTTTCTGCCGCCGCTCCTGGTTTACATGGAACGGCGCTTTCCCGCGAATTACCGGCCGATACCGGCTCTCGGCCTGCGTCTCGTCTGGCGTCTGGCCGGACGCTTCCCCCGTGCGGTGGTGGCGATCTCGATTGCGGCGATCATCCTCCTGGCCGCGGCCTCCACCCGGACCTTCTTCGACGGCGAGCTGAAAAATCTTCAGCCGCGTCATTCTGAGGCCTTTCTGGCCCAGGAGAAGATCGAGCGACATCTGAGTCTGGCGCCAAAACAGCTGCTGGTGGCGGTGGAGGGGAGGAATCTGGCAGAGGTGCTGCGGCGCGCGGCACATGTGGACGTTATGGCCCGAAGCTGGCAGGCAAGGGGAAGCATCAGCAGCTGGTCCTCCCTGGGACAGATTATAAATAACCGGAACAGACAGGTCGAGATCAGCAGGGCCATCTCCGCCGGTACGGGGGGCGGGCTGCCTGTGGCGGGGGTGAACACCGCGCTGGTCAGGCAGGGGTTCGAGCCGGGGCCGTTTCAACCCTTTATTGCGGCGCTCTCGGCCGGCAGCGTTCTGGCTCCGGTGCCCGAAGAGGAGGCCATTGCTCGGTTGAAGGCATCTCCGCTGCGGGGAGTGGCGGACCGCCACCTGATCAAGGATGCGGGCGGTTATCATGCACTGGTGTTTTTCTATTACAAGGATGCTGGCTTTGACCAGGGCGCGTTCCTGCACGAGCTTGCCGGCATCGACCCCGCCGCGCGGGTCACCAGCGTCGATCTGGTGAGCTCGCAACTGGCCGCTTCGGTCAGGCAGAGCTTCCTGGAGGGGTTCCTGATCGGCGGCCTGCTGGTACTGTTTCTGCTGCTGTCTCATTTTGATTCACCCAGCGGGGTTTTCTACGCCATGTTCCCGGTAATCGCCGGCGCCCTGGCGATGCTGGGGGGCATGGCCCTGTGCGGGATGGGATTTAATTTCATGAACGCCATGGTGCTGGTGACGATCGTCGGGATGGGGAGCGACTACGGCCTGCACATCCGGCACCGGGTCATTGCCGATGACTCCCGGGATAGTGGGGGGCGTTTCGTCCAGGCCGGGCGGGCGGTGCTGCTGTCGGCGCTGACCACGATCGCTGGTTTCGGCTCCCTGGCGCTGGCCGATTATCCCGCCCTGGCCTCGATCGGCTGGGCCACCAATTTCGGGATCGGTTTCACTGCCCTGTTTTCACTGGTGACGGTGCCGGCGGTGATGATGCTAGCCCGTAGCGGCGGCTTGCAATGCCGCCAGCCGGAATAACGCCGTGTTTCCCCATGATTGCCTTCACACGGTTCGTGTGATAAAGTACTCTCCCTAATTCCGAAGCGATTGAGGCATTCAAAAACATGACGATGGTGATGAAACTTGATAAAACATTGCGGGAACGCCGCCGCATCAACCGCCTGCTTGACTTCCTCAAGCGGGACGACCTGACCGGCGAGCAGATGGAGCGCATTGGCCGGCGGCTGCAGAAGTCCGGCAAACGGGCGCTCTCGCCGCTGGTGCGCAAGCTCTGGCGGGAGCAGAACGGCACCGCCATCTACCGCTACACCTGCATGCTCGATTTTTTCGACGCCTCCGCCTGGATGGATCAACTGATCCAGATCACCCTGAAGCGCACCGATCTGGAGGAGGACGGCAAACTGGCGCTGCTGGATGTGCTGCATGACAGCGGTATCGACGTCACCGCCCCCCCCTTCGCCTCGATGACCGGCTATGGC
>JBAQPK010000586.1:0-3776 GCA_049305715.1 Desulfuromonadaceae bacterium
GATCAGGAGGATCGCTGCGATGCCGATGAAGGCATAGATAAATGCCTTAAGATATGAGTCGCGCAATACGGTGAGCGATTCCAGTACCATGACTGGTTCTCCGGTAGCGTTTGGAACAACCCCCTTGACCTGCGTGACAAACTCCTGCAGCGGTTCCTTCTCAAAGATTTCTTTTCTGGCCGCAACCTGCAGCAGAAGTGTACCGTTCTTTCCCACAAAACGCTGCGTCAGTTCTGGAGGTACATCGGACTCGCTGATCGGAACAGCCCCCAGACTCACCTTCATCATCTTCAGCTTGTCGGGAAGTTCGGCGAACATCCCTCCCTGAAACTCTCGCAGCATTCCCAGGGCATTTTTGTCCTTTTCCTTTTCCAGAGCCGAGAAGAAGGAATCCAGAGTAGCCAAAAAGGCCCTGACCGGCTTGGCCTGGGTCGCTTTCTGTGCCTCCAGCACCTTTGTCAGTTTCTCTACCCGATTGCGGAAATTTTCAAAGACTGCCGGCAGCGCCATCACCTGCAGATTTTCCTCATAGGGTGCCGGTTTAATATCTGCCATGACATCTCTCAATACAGACAGTTCTGCTAGTTTTTCTCCTTGCCGGTCCGGCACAAAGGAGAGCGTGCTGACGACATGATCCACGGACGGCAGTTTCTCAAGGCGCTCCGTCAGACTCCGGGCTTCAGCTTTGTCCCTGGCGGTAACGACCGCAAAATAGCCGGAATTTTCCTTGCTGCGCATCAGTTTGTAGGCGTACTCAACCGACTGAAGCCCCTTTGCCTGCAGATTCATTAGGTTGTAGTCGAAGCGCATCGTCACTGTGGGATAGAAGCAGCCTGCCGACAGGAGCAGAGTCGCGGCGATTACTGCCCGGGGATGTGCGAAGATTATTCCGAAAATAGGGTGTTCGGGTCGGTGCGCCCGGTGAACGGCAGCCGATGATGTTGCTGTCGGCTTTCTGAATCGTTCCAGCAGGACCAGCATGGCGGGCAGGACGGTAAAGGTTGCCAGTACACAGATAAAAACGCCTCCTGCGGCGATAATTCCCAGTTCGGCAATTCCCTTGAAGTCGGTTAAGGCAAAAGTTGCAAAGGCCATGGCCACCGTGGCGGCAGCCATGACGATTGAGCGGATGTTGGTGGTCAGGCCGGTTTCTATGGCCGCGTTGCCGGATACGCCATTACCAAGTTCTTCCTGATAACGGAGTATTACCTGGATACCGTATTCTATTCCGAGGCCGATCAGCATGATGGCGAAGACCATCGATAGGATATTGAGGTGTCCGACGGCCAGGGTGGCAAAGCCGAAGGAGAGGCAGATGCCGACGATCAGCGAGACCATGGCGGCAATCACATTAAGCAGGCCGCGGAAGGCGAACAGCAGCAGAATCACCGTCAGGGCCAGGGAGAGTAATGTGGCGATTTTCAGGTCGTCCTGGCTGGTGGCCATCTCCTCGTATTCCAGGACCGGCACGCCGGTCAGGCCGGCTGTGACACCCTTGAATTCCGGTTTTTTGAGGATGTCGTTCAATGCACTGCGGGCGGTCAGTATTGATTTTTCCGAGGCGACAAAGCTTCCCTCCACCTTGACCGGCAGCATCGTGATAACCTGCTGTTTGCCGGCGTTCTCCAGCATGGTGGGCTCTGCGCTGTCGCTCCCCCCGTTGAGGAACGAGTCCATCGTCATGGAGTTTCCCTTGCCCTTGCCATCGAAGGCCTTGAAACCCTTGTCCAGCGTCGTCAGCATGAAAGTCAGGCTTGCCAGTGCCGCAGGATCACCTGATTTCAAGTAGCCGTCGATCTGGCCGGTCAGGCTGGTGAAGAGTGTCTGTACAGACGGTGCGGCGGCCAGATCTTTCAACACCGGCGCCGCCATCGTCAGGGTATGGCGCAGATTTCTGATGTCATCCAGCGGCATGAACAGCAGGCCGTTGGTGCGGAAGAAGGGGAGGCCGCCTGGGTAGAAAACTTCGCGGAATGTACCTTTATTTTTGTTAAGCAGTGCATAGAGAGCGTCTGCGGCTCGAGTTGATTTCTCGGCATCATCAGATTCGACCACCGCTACAATTTCTTCCTGGTCGCCGAACTCGGCGCGGTAGGCGCGGTAATCGACCTGAAAGGGTGCGTTTCTAGGCATCAGATCATCGCGGCCGGTAAGGAACTTCATGTTTTTGACCGTATAAACTACAGAGATGGAGGAAAACAGAAGGGCTAGAACCAGAATCAGGCGTGGATATTTTGATATGAAAGCGAACAGGCGGCTATGCGTGTGTGGCACGGAGGCTCCTTAGAAAGTATAGAATTTGTTTTTTGGGATTTTTTGTGCAGAAAAACTTCATTAACGCACGAATCATGTTACCTGAGCTTGATAAATTACACGATCCTGAATAGCACCGGAGGCAGTGAAAAGTCAATGTGATGGGGAAATCAGTGTGGTGAAGCTAGTAAAATACTGAAATATATTGCCAATCAGTCAAGTAATGTGATAAAGATATTACGTTCGTGAACCACAGAGCTCACCATGCCCTGTGGTTTTTTATTTCCCATCAAGGAGCACCAGACCAGCATGATCGCAGCATCAAACATAACCCTTTCCTACGGTAAACGAGTACTCTTCAAGGACGTTAACATAAAATTCACCCCAGGTAACTGCTATGGGCTGATCGGTGCAAACGGAGCAGGGAAATCAACCTTTCTCAAGATTCTTGCCGGTGAAATCGACGCCGACAAAGGGGAAATCATCGTCGGCCCCCGAGAGCGCATCGCGGTTCTTCGCCAGGATCAGTTCGCTTTTGATGAAGAGACAGTCTTCAACACGGTCATCATGGGGCATAAGCGATTATACGACGTCATGACCGAGCGTGAGGCGATTTATGCCAAGGCCGAATTCACTGAGGCGGATGGGGTACGTTCCGCAGAACTTGAGGGTGACTTCGCCGAAATGAACGGCTACGAAGCTGAATCAGAAGCTGCCGTGCTTCTTAATGGACTTGGTATAGTTGAAGAGTTGCGTACGAAGCAGATGAAAGAACTTGAGGCTGGTGACAAGGTGCGCGTACTTCTGGCCCAGGCGCTGTTCGGAAACCCGGATGTACTTCTGCTTGACGAGCCGACCAATAACCTTGACCTGAAGTCCATTAATTGGCTGGAAGAATTTCTGTTCAGGTTTCCCAATACGGTTATCGTAGTTTCTCATGACCGACACTTTTTGAATCAGGTCTGTACGCATACTGCCGATATCGATTTTGGGCGGATTCAGATTTATGTCGGCAATTATGATTTCTGGTATCATGCAAGCCAGCTAAACTTAAAGCAGAAACAGAACGAAAACCGCAAAGTATCCGAAAGGGCTGATGAACTTAAAGCCTTTATTCAGCGATTCAGCTCCAATGCATCCAAGGCAAAGCAGGCTACATCGCGCAGGAAACTGCTCGATAAACTTACCATCGAGGATATGCCTACTTCATCCAGAAAGTACCCCCATGTGGTTTTCAAGCCGGAGCGGGCCTGCGGCGACATCATCCTGGAGATTCAGGGGCTGACCAAAGAGGTAGATGGGGTCAACGTACTGAATAATCTGGATCTTATTGTGCGCAAGGACGACAAAATTGCATTTGTTGGTGCCAACTCCCTTGCCCGCACAACTCTTTTCCAGATTCTGGCAGGTGAAATGGAACCGGACAGCGGCAGTTTTCGTTGGGGGATTACCATTACCAGCGCCTACTTCCCCAAGGAAAACAGCCAGTACTTTGAGCGTGAGATGACTCTTGTTGAGTGGCT
>JBAQPK010000587.1:0-8150 GCA_049305715.1 Desulfuromonadaceae bacterium
ATCGAGATCCCTCCACTCAAGTCACGAACAGAAGACATCCCGCTTCTGGCCAGGCACTTCCTGGAAGAAGTATCCCGTCGAGAACGGTTGCCAATGCTCAAGATTTCTGAAGAAGCCTTAGCTGCCTTGACTCATCATGACTGGCCCGGAAATGTCAGAGAATTACGAGGCTTGATGCGCCAGATGACCTGGAAAGCTCAAGGGCTGAGAATAGAACTTCATCATCTGCCTCCGTCATTCAACAAGGGACAGAGCACGACCGGAATTTCCGGGACATTGGAAGAGCAGCTTGACAGAGCCGAACGAGCCGCCATCGAATCGACCCTCCAGGTTGCCGAAGGTAACCGGGCTCTCACGGCCCGCATGCTCGGAATTCATCGTACCGCTCTATACAAAAAAATGGCCCGGCTGGGCATTGACTGAGTGACTAGTAACAAGCAGCAGGGGAACCAGGCTGAACAGCACCGATTTTGCCAAAGCCCGGAAAAAAGAGGTGGAACAGGCCGGAATCAACCCTCTGGGACTTGTAAAGCTCATGGGGCATACATCAAAGAAATGGTGTGGGGTGTACGGGAACTACGTGGAAGGTCTTTGAGGAGGATGCAGAAGCTATTTACCACTACTTCGGCCAGGACTTCATTACGCCCCGGAAAAAAAAAACCCGATACCGTATAGATACAGTACCGGATCAATTCTACTAACCAATCAATTCCAATAAGTTTTTAGTGGAGCGGGAAACGGGATTCGAACCCGCGACTTCAACCTTGGCAAGGTTGCACTCTACCACTGAGTTATTCCCGCTTGCGAGACCAGATGTATAGCAAATCAAAATATTGGTGTCAACTTTTTTTAGCACACGGTTCAATTTTCAATACGGGGAGATATCCCGCTGCACTGCAGGCAACATCCGGTAGACCGACACCAGCAGCATTGATCTGGCGCTCCAGGAATGCATCCTTACCGCTCTCTCCCTGACCTGCTCCGAAAGTGAAATCATGCGTTCGCTGTTACGAAGCGTTGCAATGATGCTGTCCGCGAGCAAAGAGGTATTGCCGTGCTCGACATATATCCCGTCGTCTCCTAATATCTCCCGGTTAATCTGGTTGTCAAATACCACCGTCGGAAGGCCGCAGGCCATATAGTTGAACAGCTTGCCATTGGCCTCGGTCAGCGCCAGCTTCGGCGATACCGCAAGATCACCGGCGCAGAGGAGAGACGGGGCGCGATCATAACTCACCCGTCCGGTGAACGTGATTACATCGTCTATGCCGATCTCCCGAGCCTTCTGGCGGTACCCACTGTCGGGAAAACCCATCAGCAGAAAGCGTACGTTCGGGGCTTTACCCTTGACAGCGGCAATTGCATCCAGCAACAGGTCCACTCCCTGGTACCGGTTAAACAGGCCGAGATACACAACCAGCTTCACATCGTCGGGAATCCCGAGTTCGCGGCGCGCTTCCTTCCGTGAATGGGGCCGGAAAATCTCCGTATCAACGCCGTCGATAAGGTTGACCACCTTCTCCGGGGCTATCCCCCAATCGGATACCAGCTCCTGCCGCCCTTTGTCGGAACTGGTAATGATGAGGTCTGCACGGCGGTTAATAAATCCCTCTAACCTTTTGAATAATTTCAAAAGCGGTGACGCAGCACTGAAAAAACCATGGTTGAGGGACTCGCCGCTCATGCTGCCCTGGTAATCGAACAGCAGGGGAATCCGGAGTATGCGTTTGAGAACCGAGCCGATCAAGGCTCCTTCGTGCAGGTGGGCGTGAATCAGGTGGGGACGGAATGAGCGGGCTTCGGCAAGGGCTTTCCACAACAGGAGCGCATCAAGGTATGGCTTGTGCCAGGAAGGCCCCGCTTCCAGCTTATTGTACCATGGGACAGCCGGTGTTCGTACCACGCGCACCCCGGGCATATCGCGGCCCAGGTGATACGTCACGATACAGACCTCGTGCCCCAGCTTCGTCAGCGCACGTGCTTCTTCATATATCCTGACATGGCACCCCCGATCAGCAAAATAGGGGGTCGGCGCAATCATGAGTACGCGGAGTGCGCCGTCAGTCAAGGTTTATCCTGTCTTTCACAACATAAATCGGCTTGCCCTGCGACTCAAAGTAGGTACGTGCATTCAGCTCACCCAGCAGCCCCAGCACAATAAACTGAACCCCCATGAACAGCAGGAATGCCGTCACTATCAGCAGCGGATTACGATTCATGCTGAGGTGGTCAAACACTTTCATGTAAATGGTCATCGTTCCGGTGCCGACGCCGGCCAGCATGGTGTATATCCCCCACTTGCCGAACAGGTGGATCGGCTTGGTGGAATAAGCCATCAGGAACTTGACCGTCATCAGATCGAGGACGACACGCAACGTACGGGAGATACCGTATTTGCTGACACCGTGCAGGCGGGGAAAGTGATTGACCGGCAGTTCCGCCACCCTGGCGCCGAACTGTGACGCCAGTGCCGGAACAAAGCGGTGCATTTCGCCGTACAGATTGATGCCGTCCAGCACTTCGCGGCGATACGCCTTGAGAGTGCAGCCATAATCGTGCAGATGAACGCCGGTCAGGCGCGAGATAAGGGCATTGGCAAGCATGGAAGGGATCTTGCGGGTTACAAACGTATCTTTCCGGTCACGCCGCCATCCTGAAACGACGTCATACCCTTCGTGTATTTTTTCAATCAGGCGGGGTATATCGGCGGGATCGTTCTGCAGATCGCCATCCATCGGAATGATTATGTCCCCCTTGGCAAAATCAAAGCCTGCCGACATTGCAGCGGTCTGACCGAAGTTTCTGCGGAAGCGGATGACCTTGAGGGCTGGATCCTCCGAAGCAAGCCGGGCCAACAGGCGGTACGAGCCGTCAGATGAACCGTCATCAACCATAACGATCTCATATGAGCAGTCCATGGCCCTGAGTGCCGAGCTGATCGCGGCATAGACCGCCTCAACATTATCCTGCTCGTTGTATACCGGCACAACAATACTTATATCCACGTTTTTCTCCACGAGTACTGAATATTCCGCTAAAAAACATACTTCAAAGGCATAACGCAAAGGTGCAAAGATGCAGAAACGCAAGGAGAAGAAAAGAACAATTTTAGCCACGAAAAGATTACGTTTTTCTCTTAGCGTCCTTGCGCCTTGGCGTCTTGCGTTGAAGTTTTTCAACCAGCGGCTATCAATTACGCAGGTCTGAAAACTTCTCTCCAAACCCTTTTATGCGCCTGATCCGGATGGAACCGTCACGGACTGGCTCCGGTTTCCCGTTTATCAACCCCCACAGCAAGCCAACCCCGTTTACAACATGCATCAGCAAATATATCCCGGAGAGGAGCAGCGCAAACGGTCGTCCCGTCCGGCGCAGTACCAGCAGCGAACTGACTAAAGCCGCACAGAGGTATATCACGAGAGGGACGAGCAGTAAAACATACTTTACACATACCAGTGCGAAAACCAGATACGCGACAAAGAACAGCGGAATGAAGCTTGTTACTGAATATGATGACGTGATCAGTGTCTGCTCCCCCCTGCCGCGTCCATAATTGAACATCTGGCGGATAAAAGCCTTCAGGGTCCGGCGCTGGCTGCGGTAAACCGACATTGACGGGTTATGGAGCAACGTGTAGCCAGCCGACACAACCCGCTCAAGAAACTCGTTTTCTTCGTTCGGATACAGGCGTTCGTTAAAGCCGCCAAGATCTGCAAAGAGCGAGCGACGAACCGCAAGGTTGCACAGGATCAGCTCCTTGTCGGTGGTTGCGCGGGTTTCGCCGTATGCGCGATAACGGTTATGTACGGAGCCGGAGCCGAATGCAGAGGCAAGCGCATAACCGAACAGCTGCTGCAGCCAGCTGTCGCCTGCAGGAGTAATCGAAGGCCCTCCGACGACCGCTACCGCCGGATTGCTCATGCCGTCAGAGCAGAGATCCAGGTTGTCGGGATTGATAAGCGAATCATCGTCAAGAAAGTACAGCACATCGCCGGCCGCTTCACGAGCCGCCAGATTGCGCTGCAGACTCGGCGCACTCCCCTCGGCGAGCAGGACTTCATAGCGGGGGTCATCGGTCAGAATCTTTTTGAGGTGCAGGGATGCGGCCACAAAGCGGCCCGGTTTTACGGGAATGATTATGGAAAAGGTAGTCACACGGTACTCTCACGGTTAGTATCTTACGGCTTAGAGTCATTACAACTATGCAGACAAAATGTCCCGAAAGCACCCAATCAAAGAAGACACCTTATAAAAAAATGCCGCATTAATCAACAAATTGACGATACAAATTGCAGGCAGTAATGTATTCGGTGGAAAAATCATTAAAATTACATCGCAGATGTGATATAAAAATTGCACCCATTTGAGTAGTGTTTTAACGGAACGCCTTACATGACCTGCGGCAGACCGTCAGTGAAAATTATCACCGTTTTTGCCATTCTTGGAGCTTGTGCATGCCTTCACCCCCCCAAAGTAGAGACGTAATGCAACAACGGTTTGTCGCTGCCGGCCTCTTTCTGCTGGTTGCTATCCTCGTCATTTTCCCGATGCGCGATTACGACACGTTCTGGTACCTGGCCAATGGCCGCTCCCTGTTTGAAACCGGCCGGATCGTCGATCGCGAGATTTTCTCCTACACAGCATTCGGCACACCGTTCCGCAACATCGGCTGGCTGGGGCAATACCTCATGTACCTGGTATTCCGCTGGGGCGGCCCCGATGCCCTGATCGGTTTCAAGGTCGCGATTACGCTGCTGACGTCGTTCCTGCTTTACCGCACCGGGCGCATCCTTGGAGCTCCGCGCGTCTGGGCCGCCCTGCTCATGTTGTCCGTTGTCTACGTCCAGCTCTGGCGGTTTGTGGAAAGGACCCAGATATTCACCTACCTGCTGCTGGCCCTGTTCGGCTATGTCTACCATGGCTGGCGTGCCGGCAAACACCCGGCATGGGCGATCTGGTTTCTTCCGGCCATCATGGGGGTATGGGACCTTTTCCATGGTTCCGCCTACGGCCTGCTGCTCCTATGCGCCGTAGTGGGAGGAGAGGCGGTCTGCCGGATTTTGCAGAGGAGGACAGCGGTCTGGCCCGGCCTTGCCCCCCTGCCCCCGGAACGTTTCCGCACCCTCCTTATAGCGGCCGCGCTGGCGATCCTGCTCCTGATGCTGAGTCCCTACGGGCTGCTGCACGGCAATCTTCACTATTTTTTCAATGTCATCAACGGCAAAACCGAGGCGCAGCACGTCGGTGAATACCTGCCGCCGGGATGGGACCAGTATCGACCCTTCTGGCTGCTGCTGCTGGCAACCGGTGCGACCCTGCTTGCCGCGGGGCGTTCGCTGCCGCCTGTCTGGGTGTTCATCGCCCTCCCCTTCGGCCTTCTTGCCATGCGGCACTGCCGCTCCATCGAGGCCTTCGGTCTGGTGGTCTACCCGATCCTGGCAATTACCTCGGCACGCTATGCCGCCCTGCTTGACCGGCACCGCCCCCGCCTGCACCGCCTGATCCTTTCCGGAGTGGTGATCCTCTTTGCCGCATACCTGCTGCACTTCCAGTTCGTACAGCAGCAATACCGCTACACCATGGATGAGACCAACATCGATGATTTCTCGTTCCGCACCGGCGTCAACGCGAACTACTTCCCGGTCGGTTCGACCCGCTTCGTCGCTGAAAACATCGCTGGAGGCAGAATGTTCAACAGTGATCGTTTCGGCGGCTACCTGGCCTACTTTCTGGCCCCGGAGCACCCCATCTTTCACTACAATCACCCCTCCATCTTCAAGCACATATACGGTTACCTCCACAACCCCGCCGAACGCCAAAAATACGGCATCACCTACGCCATTGTGGCGCGCGGAGACGAAGTGCAGATGTACGAGCGGGACGGCTTTGTGCCGGTCTACTGGGAACCCTCCGCCATGGTGCTCCTCAAACCGAGCCTGGAGAACCGGCCGCTGATCCAGCGCTACGCCATCAGTCACTTCAAGCCGCTTCTTGATGCCGCCCAATTCCGCATCATCGCCGCCGATCCGAAAATTTTTCCGCGGCTCATGGTGGAGACGGCCGATTATCTTGCACACCGTAAGGACGAGCGTGTTGCCGCGATTTTTGGCGAACTGATGCGGCGCCCCGATGGGCCGTTTACCATTGAACAGAAGAGAGCGCTGCAGGAGCGGGTACGGCGTCACAACGGGAACAACCCCGCCTTTGCAGGGCTATGATGCCGGCAATGCAACAGCCCCGACCATATCCAACGATCCTGTTATATGCACTCATCCTTAGCATTTTTTTTATTTCGTTCACCTTCCCCATATCGGATGGAGACTGTTTCTGGCATCTGGCCACCGGCAGATGGATATTCGAGAACCTGGCCCTGCCGGCCAGCGATCCCCTCTCCTTCACCGTCACTGACCACAACCCCTGGCGCCCGGAATCAAATCAAATACCTTTTCTGCTGAAACAATACTGGCTGGGGCAGCTCGCTCTCTACGGAGCTTGGAAGGCAGCCGGCAGTGCCGGTATCGTTCTGTTGCGGGCGGTTGTCTATACCGCGATCCTGCTGTTCCTCTGTATCTGGATGAGGCGCACCTGTCGTGGGATAGCTCCCTTTGTGCTTGTTGTGCTAACAGGGTTTCTGCTGCGTGAGATCCCCAATGAGCGGCCACAATTGTTCTCATTTCTGCTCATGCCGCTCACCCTCTACCTGCTGGAGCGCATTTTTGGGAGGGAAGAAGGAGAGGCTAAAAACAATGCGGCGCTTATCGCACTGCCGCTCGTTATGCTGGTCTGGGCGAACACCCACGGTTCCTATCTTCTGGGAGTGGTACTCATGTCCTGTTATCTTGTCGCCCACCTGCTCTCCTGCCTTCGCACAGGTCATCGGCCGGATCGGCGCCTTCTATCTTCCTTTTTTGCCGCCGGTGCAATTAGCTGCCTCAATCCCAATGGCGTATCTGCCTGGAACGTTTTTTTTTCCAGTCGCACCGGATATAGCGCCGGGATTTATGAATATCTCACCCCCTGGCAGGCAGCCATACAGCTGAACGGCTGGTATCCGGCTTACTGGATAGGCATACTCCTGGCGGCCGCAGGGTTTCTCAGATGTCGTTCGACGGTCAAACCGGTTCATTTACTTGTGATGACAGCACTGATCGCCCTCTCCCTGACCGGCTTGCGCTATCTCATTTTCCCACTTCTGGCTGCGCCGCTTTTTGTTCGTTATCTTCCGGAAATCCCTGTAAACATTCGCACAGCAAGTTTGACGGTGATCTGTTGCGCGCTCTGGCTCGGATTGTCATGGAAGGGAAATGTTTTTTTTGAATTCCGTGAGCGTTGGAAATTTCCGGCAGGGGCAGCCGCATTTATGCGGCAACAGAAACCATCTCCAAACAGCTTCAGTCATTATGACTGGGGAGGATATCTTGCCTTAACCGTCCCTGGCTTTAAAACC
Organism: Desulfuromonadaceae bacterium; assembly: GCA_049305715.1. GTDB lineage: Bacteria > Desulfobacterota > Desulfuromonadia > Geobacterales > Pseudopelobacteraceae > JACRCG01. The sequence continues at coordinate 7,448 of JBAQPK010000587.1, forward strand.
TTTACAGATAGCCGCGGGCTGGTGGAAGAGCTGACATTGCTGTACGACCAGGCGATCAGGGGCGAGTCGTGGAGGGCGACCTTTGAACGCTATAACATAAATACCGTCATCATGCCGGGAATGAGCGAGACTTCCGGTAACATCTACCCGCTGATTGATGCGCTTGCCGCCTCTAGCGACTGGCATCTGGTTTTTGCCGATGACAGTGCCCTGATGTTCATCCGTGACATACCGCCCAACAAAGGGTTGATTGCCCGCTTTGCCATGGATAAACAATCCGTACAGACGCACCTGGTACGGCTTGCCGACCGCTTAATCAAGGAAAATTCCAATCGCGAAGAATACTGGCAAACCAAGGCCAATGCTCTGCAACTGCTTGGCGACAGGCAAGCTGCCATGGCCGCATATCGCAGGACACTTCAACTTAATCCAGACAATATATGGGCACAACGCATGCTTAGCGCGGGCGGGAATTGATCGGGGGCGAATGGCAGGAATGAGATACAACTATCCTATTAAGTGCGGTTTTTGTAATTGACGTGTTCAGTGGGAGCATTGTACTTTGACGCTTGGCAGACATACGATGTGGTATGTGGATTGATTGGCAAGAGCGGAGTGTTTTCTTCGCAGTTTTGTGGCTTCTTGTGCATTTTTTTCTGACGACGCGGGCAGTTGCTTTTGGTGGTGTATTACAATAGGCCAC
>JBAQPK010000588.1:0-5086 GCA_049305715.1 Desulfuromonadaceae bacterium
CGCTTAAGCAGAGCATAAGCAGGCGTAACCAGGTCTGGGCAATATATCGGTTGATAATACCCATATCAGCATGCCCTCCTGAAATAATCCAGAACTCTTCCCGGTGATAAAAGATGAATTGTCTTCTCCTGAGATGCCATTCGTAAAAAGAAACACCCCATGGCGAAAAAAATCAGATTGGGAATCCAGAGAACAACGGCAGGTGGGACAGCTCCTTTCTCTGCCAGAGTCCGCACAACCGACATCAGGACATAGTAGGTAAGTATAATTCCAATACTGACGGTGAAACCGCCCGATTTACCCGAGCGACGATTCTGTATCCCCAGAGGTACCGCCAGAATTGCGAAAACCAGCGAGGCGAATGGAAAGGTGAATCTGCTGTGAAACTCAGACAACAATTTCAAACGATTCTTGACAGATGTGCCAGGATCATTGATCTGGCGCTGAAGTTCGGATATCCATAGGTCCGGTTCATTCCGGGACATTTTAGTACCGCTTCCCTTTTCGCCAACTGTCATGCTGTATTCGCCGAAATGGACCAACCGGTAGAGACCGGCGGCACCGGTGATATGAATGGAACCGTCATGTAAAGAAAACAGCAGCGACTGACTGCCTTCCGCACTTGAAACGTCCCCGTTACGGGCAAATATCGTCATGGGGCGATCAATATTGCGTCCATCGTGAATAACGACCCCAGTCAATGTATGACTCTGTTCATCATACTGGTCGGTGTACATAACGACGCCGGGAATATCGTCCCAAAATATTTTTTCCCGGATGGTGGCCGTAATATTACTCTTCAACACCTGAAAACTGAGTTCCCTGAACGCGGTGTTGCCCCATGGCACACCGATCGTACTGGCCCCAATTGCCAGCAGCACGGCAACAAGCGCGCTGACGATTACCGGTGGCATCACTTGAATGAGACTTACGCCGCTGGCTTTGATGACAATGATTTCGTTATCGGCTGAAAGTCGGCCGAATGCCAACAGCACCGCCAGCAAAAAAGACATGGGAATCGTAAATACCAGGAATGACGGAATAAGATACAGAATCATCCTGCTGACGTCTGCCAGCGGAACGCCATGTGACACAACAAGATCAGTCAGAGTGATCAAGCGTCCCATCAGCAGAACCAGGGTAAAAATGACAATACCAAGCAGAAATAGCGAGGAAATTTCACGAATTATGTAGAGATATAAAATACGTTTCACTCTGAGATGATACATGAGTGGGAGAAATGTGTAAAGCACTCAGCAGACAAAAAAAGCGGGAACCCGTTGCCGGATTCCCGCCACAAGCAACCCTTTAACAAGAATCAACCCTGTACAGACCAAAGCCCGTGCAGGTTACACAGTTCCCGGGCTGTCAGTTTCTTTGCAGTAACATTAAATATAGCGGTCGGCGCGTCCCCCGGATTGAGGAACTGACGATAGGCCTTTCCGTCAGCGACCAGCTCGATCCATTCGATGTAATGTTTTTCTTCCATCGGGTGGGCAACTGAACCGATCGTCACTTTTACGCTGCCATTTCCAACTTCAATGACGGGAACGTGCTTTTCCTTGGCGGCATCAACAGTATTTTCCGTCAACAGTTTCATATCCTGCCCGCAACATGAGAGATCACCCGCGCCCGCATGAACAACCTCAACAATATTACCGCACAACTCACACTTGTAGATTTCAAGAACTTTTGCCATTGAATTTCCTCCCCATCATGTAGTAGCCCTGCCAGCAGGGCTCTAAATATTACCGGTTTTCTCCCTGCAGTTTAAATACGACCAATATTGTCCTTTATACCGTACTTATTTTTTTTTGCAAGTAGAAATCAAAAAGGGAACGCATTTCTGCGTTCCCTTTTTGAAACCAGTCATTGATGTTAAAATATTACGACAACTGACGACCGCCTTCAGCAGCCCATTTTTCGAGCATTGCTGTGGTAACGGATTTTGGACGTTCGATGGCATAACCAAGACCACGGTCCCAGGTAATGTTTGCCATGCAGCCAAGGGCGCGGCCAACACCGAACAGGACAGTGTAGAAGTCGAACTGGGTCAGGCCATAGTACATCTGAATGACACCGGACTGGGCATCGACGTTCGGCCATGGGTTCTTCGTCTTGCCGTGCTCGGTGAGGACGCCGGGGGCTGTTTCAAAGATCATGGAAACCAGCTTGAAGAGCTTGTCGTCTTTCAGACCCGGTGTTGCGAGGCAGAACTCACGCTGTGCCATGTAGCGCGGGTCTGTCTTGCGGAGAACGGCGTGGCCGTAACCCGGAATAACCTGACCGGCATTGAGGGTATCCCACAGTGCCTTGGTGATGAGTTCCTTGGTCGGCTCGACGTCTTTGCAGTATTTCTCCTGGAATTTGAGGGTCCAGTCGAGAACTTCCTGGTTGGCAAGGCCATGCAGCGGACCGGCAAGGCCGTTCAGACCTGCGGAGTAGGCATAGTAAGGATCGGACAGTGCGGAGTGCACCAGGTGAGTCGTGTGAGCCGAAACGTTGCCGGACTCGTGATCGGAGTGCAGGATGAAGTACATGCGGGCAACGTCCTTGTACTCATCCTTCTGGCCGATCATGTGGGCAAAGTTGGCGCCCATGTCAAGAGTCGGATCGACGGCAATCTGCTTGTCGCCGCGATATTTGAGGTTGTAGATGAAGGCGGCGATGACCGGGATACGGGCAACGATATCGCATGCATCTTCATAGACATATTCCCAGGCGGTCATCTTGTTGAATTTGCCGGAATTGTAAAACCCGGCAAACTTTGAGTCCTTCTGCAGGGCCAGCATGGCAACGGAGAGCATGACCATCGGATGGCTGTCGCGCGGCAATGCACGCAGGGCGTCGAAAACGTACTGGGGGACGACCTGACGTGTTTTCCACTCGGCAACAACCTCGGCAACCTGAGCATCGGTCGGAACGTCGCCGGTCAGCAGGAAGTACCAGAAGGATTCAACGGTAGGATACTCGGAACCGGCGGCCTTCGGCAGAGCTGCAAATGTTTCGGGAATGTTCTTGCCACGGAAACGGATTCCTTCCTGAGGATCCAGATAGGAGATATCGGTCACGAGTGAGCGGATATCACGGGCGCCACCGATACACTGGTCGATGTTAACCTGATCAATGATAACCTTGCCAAACTCCTTGACGAGTCTGGTGATGCGGGGGCGGTGTTCCTCGATCTTCAGCTTGAGTGTGTCTTTCAGGGCCATTGTTTTACTCTCCTTTTCGTGGTGTGGGGGTGAACCCGGATAAAAAGCGCTTTTTCTTCCTGGCATCAAATCCATCGGTTATTACGGGGAGAAACGGGACTCTTTTTTAGCATACTGTATACGATTTTGTGCTGCAGTTATACTCGACCGTATACGGAAAATGCAACAAAAATTTTGTTCCATGAAATCAGCTCAGAATTACCAGCTCATCACTGGAATGAGTGAGGCGCTTAAGCCCTTCATTACTAAAATAAAAGGTATTCTCAATACCGATTGCACCTTCACCCGGAAAGACGACTTTCGGCTCAAAAGCAAACGTCATCCCCGTTTCCAGCGACATCTGCGTGAAACCCCGGGCGATAAACGGGTATTCATCTATTTCAACACCAAGCCCATGTCCGATGAATGATACCTGTGACCCTTTTGCTCCCATAAAACTGTCGGCATATCCCATGTCAACGGCACACTTTAAACAGGCATCATACAAGGCACCCCAGCTCATTCCGATCTCCGCTGTCCGCGTCATCATCTCCTGGATCTTCAGCATGTCGTCATACGCCCTGCACAGCCGGGCAGACGGCTCTCCAACTGAAAATACACGGGTCTGATCACTCAAATACCCATCAACGCACCCGGCAAAATCAACAATAACCGGCTCATGTGGTTCAATCCGCTTCAGACCGGCGCCCTGTCCGAAAGAAGGATTTAATCCCATCCCCCCCAGCGGGGTATCAGAATATGCCGGGACGGCGCTGTCAGTTCCGGAAAGAATCTGGCCATAGCATACATCGGAATTGAATCCTCTCATTCGCGCCAGTCCCTGATGACCATCCTTGCGGGCGGTGTATTCAAGTTCCGCGGCTACATCCAGGTCTGTCATTCCAACGCGGATAGTCTCCCGTGCACGTCGGTACACACGATCAGCCTGATCGGCTGCATCCTTCATCAGATGGATCTCGTAATGAGATTTGATCATCCTGACCTTGCGGATCAATGGGGTTGCGTCAGCAAAATCGGCGTTCGGGTAAAGCGTCCGATACCGTTCATAAAAATTTACCGGCAAAACGTCCAACTCCAATCCGATCCGTTTCGGCGTGGAGTATCCGTATTGCGACAGAATAGCAGGAATATCCCGCATCGAGCCGAAGGGCATCACTTCCTTGAGGCCGGACTCCATCCGCGCCCGCCCGGCATCCTTGCGAACCATGAAAAGCGGCTGACCGGATGCCGGCACGTAAAGATTGCCGCTCTGTACGGTACCGGTAAAATAAAACAGGTCGGCATTCTGAACGATAATAATAGCATCCAGCGAGTCCACGATCATGTACTCCTGAAGTTTTTTGCAGCGATATTCAAGTTCGGTGGCGGGTGTTAAACGCATCGCATTCTCCTGTTAAAGTTCAGTATACTGAATTATAATCAAAAAGTTTCAGTACGCAAGCAATGACCTGAATCAAGTGGCATTTTTTGAAGACGCCCAGCAAACGGTTGACCGGCTCCGTCAAATTGACTAGTATCGTTTCCCGACTTTAGAACGGTCAATGTCAAATATGCCTACGGTGGTACAACATTCATGCTTTCCTATCCATACACCATAACGATCTCTTCCGAAAAAGGGGGCGTCGGCAAGACCACCCTCGCAACCAATCTGGCAATCTATCTGAAAGCGATGCGCGAAGATTTGCCGGTAACCCTGTTATCCTTTGATAACCATTTCACAATTGACAAAATGTTTGAACTGCAAAAGCGTGATGAAGGCGCTCCCGATGTCCATGCACTTCTGATGGGTGCAAAAGCCGTTGAAGTAGTTCAGACCGGCCAGTATGGAGTCGGTTTCATCCGTTCATCAGCCGAACTGGGTGATATTCATG
>JBAQPK010000589.1:0-18115 GCA_049305715.1 Desulfuromonadaceae bacterium
CTTTCGGGGAGCGTGGGGCACGAGCTGCGAAATCCCCTGGGGGTAATGAGCAACGCCGTCTACTTCCTGAAAATGGTCCTGCCCAATGCCGACGAAATTACGAAGGAGTACCTGGGGATCATCAAGAAGGAGATCGACAACTCCCTGCGGATCATCACCGACCTGCTCGATTTTGCCCGCACCAGGACCCCGCAGAAAAAAGCGGTGGCAGCCCGTGAGTTGACAGATGAAAGTCTCGGCCGGTGCGCGATTCCGGAAAACATCGATCTTCAGACCGAAATCCCGGACAACCTTCCCCTTCTCAGGGTCGACCCGTTGCAGATGGGGCTGGTGCTTACCAATTTCATCACCAACGCCGGCCAGGCAATGCCCGACGGCGGCGCGTTGCGCATTGCAGCACGCCGAGTTTTGAGTCCGGATTCAAAATTCGACGGAGACTTCGTAGAGATCAGCGTCGCAGACACCGGCGAAGGGATTACCCCGGAGAATATGAAAAAAATCTTCCAGCCACTCTTCACCACCAAGGCCAAGGGGATCGGGCTCGGTCTGGTGGTCTGCAAAAACCTGGTGGATGCCAACGGCGGGCGGATTGAGGTGGAGAGCGAGCCGGGAAAGGGAACGACTTTTATGGTTTTACTACCGATAGAGAGGGGCGAAATATGAGCGGCAAGCTGAAGATTCTGGTGGTGGACGATGACCGGCGAATGGTCAGGACCATCTGCGATATCCTGAGGGTCAAGGGGTACGAGACTCTGCCGGCGCACAGCGGCGAAGAGGCCATACAGATGGTGAAGGGGGAAGAGTTCGACTGCGTGCTGATGGACCTCAAGATGTCCGGTATCGACGGGGTAGCGACCCTGAAGATGATCAAGGGCGTATTACCCGACACCCCGGTGGTGCTGATGAGCGCCTATGCCACCGGGGAGCAGATGGCTGAGGCGAAGTTGAATGGGGCGGCCACGATCCTCACCAAGCCGATCGACTTCCAGCAGGTCCTCTCCTTTCTCTCGCTATTAAGGAAAGAGGAGAGCGTTCTCATCGTGGATGACGATCCGGAGTTCTCCCGGATGATCCAGGAGGTCCTCCAGTCGAAAGGCTACCATGTCAAAACAGAGGAGGACCTGGCAAAGGTGCTCGCACACATGGAGGAGCAGTACCAGCTGGTCGTCATTCTGGATCTCAAGCTCGGCGCTACCGACGGGCTGGACGTCCTCAAGAAGGTCCGCGCCCGCTATCCCGGAAAGCCGGTGGTGCTGCTTACCGGCGAGCGGAACGAGATATCTGCCACCATGGAGCAGGGGATGCCGGTGGGGGCCTACACCTGTCTCTATAAACCCTCGGCGACGGACAACCTGATCCGGATCATCGGGGATATCAGCCGCCGCAAACGCAATGCGCTCCTGGGAGAACCGTTCCATAGCGAGGTGATATGATGGAGCGACCATGCATCCTGATCATCGATGATGATCCGAACCTGAGGAAGACCCTGGCCGACATCCTCAGAATAAAGGGGTATGAAACCCTGACGGCCGCAGACGGGGAGAAGGGGCTTGCCGTCCTGCTGGAAAACAGGGTCAATCTTGTCCTGCTCGACCTCGGACTCCCGGGAATTCCGGGGCTGGAGGTGCTGGCCAGGATCAAGGCCGGTTTTCCTCTGATCGAGGCGATAGTCCTGACCGGACAGGCCACCATCGATTCGGCTGTGGAGGCGACCAACAGAGGGGCATTTTCCTACCTGGTCAAGCCGTACGAGATAGACCAGCTCATCAACTACGTCAGGCGCGCGCTCGAAAAGCAGCAGTCTGAGGAGGAGATCGCCCGATATCATATCGAGCTGGAGAATATGAATGCCGAACTGAAGACGCTCCACGAGGTTTCAAAGGCGATCAGCCAGACCCTTGACATGGACGAGCTGGTGAATGAGGTCCTGCAGGCCCTGGTGCGGACAAAGATATTCCCGTTCGAACTGCGCGGGGGAATATTCCTCGTGGACGACGGCAAGATACGCCTTGCCTCCTTCGAGAACCTCCCCGAAACGCTTCTGAAGCCGTGCCAGGAAATCAGCCTGGGGCAATGCCTTTGCGGGCAGGCCGTGGCAACCGGGGAGATCGTAGTTTACAGCGTTACCGGGGGAAACGAGTTGCCTGCTCCCTGTCATCCCGAGAAGGAACGCTACGGGCGCATCATCGTCCCCCTGAAGGTGGTCAATACCGTCGTCGGCCTCCTCTCCCTCTATACCGAACCGGAGACCGAAGTCAGCGAAAACCTGCTGAACCTCCTCGCATCTTTGGGGAGCCAGATCGGTATTGCCCTCAACAACGCCAAGCTCTACGAGCAGACAAAGATCTCTTCGCTACACGACCCACTCACCGGGCTGGCCAACAGGCGTTTTCTCCAGCTTCAGCTGGAAAAGAGCTTTGAGGCCGCCAAGAGATACCAGGAAAAACTTTCGGTCGTCATGCTGGATATCGACCATTTCAAAAATTACAATGACACACGGGGTCATCTGGAGGGGGATCGGCTGTTGGCCAAGTTTGCGGAGCTGCTGGTGAAGGAACTGAGGGATGCCGACTTTGTCTTCAGGTATGGCGGGGAGGAATTCCTCTTCATGCTCCCCGAGACGGACCTGGCCATGGCCTGTGAGGTTGCCGAAAGGGTGAGGATGGCGGTGCAGGCGGAAACCGATGTTACGATAAGCCTGGGTGTTGCCTCGTTTACGGACGACATGTCGGACAAGGAATCCCTTGTCAGAAAGGCTGACGAGGCCCTATTCCGGGCCAAACGGAACGGAAGGAACAGGGTCGAGCGGTCAGTTGAGTGACACGTGATCCTCTTGATAAACTTTCCGGGTGTTCATTTCAACGATACATAGGTAACGATGGGCAAAACCTTAAACGTTTCCCGCGTAGCGCACCCCGCCGGCAAAAACTTCCTGCAGGATACCTTCGCGCATAACCCGCTCCAACACCCCGCCTTCATCGCCGTCGCAGTTCCCGATCACCTGAAAGTCCGCCCGTTTTCCAGCCTCCAGAGATCCGCAGGCCGCAGAGACGCCAAGAGCCGCGGCGCCGCCGGCCGTAACCATGCGGAATACATCCTGCTCCGACAGATCGTCCGGAAAGGTCTCGAGGGCAAAGCGCAGTTCATCCCAGAGCGAGAGGGAATTATTACTGGCCAGCGAATCGGTGCCGAGAGCCAGGGGAATGCCGAGTTTTTTGAACAGAGAGACCGGGGCGCGTCCAACATCGAGAAGATCATTGCTGCGGGGGCAGAGCGCTATCTGCACGCCGCGCGACTTGATGATGCGGGCATCGGCAACGGAAACGTGGACGCAATGGACCGCCAGGGTCGTTGGCGTCAACAGCCCATGTCGGTCGAGCAGCTCGGTGGAACTGCAGCGGGAAGGACGCCCGAGAAACCGTTCCCAGCCGACAAAGGGGTAAAAGGAGGAAGCCAGTTCTCCACTCCCGTCGAAGATAAACTCGGCCTCGGAGCGGGATTCCGAGAGATGGATTGAGAGCGGCAAGGGTGGTGACGCAGAAGCGTCTCGAATTGATGCCATGAATTCGGGCGCAATCGTATAGGGAGAATGGGGAGCGAGGCCGGTCACAACCGCGTACACGTCGCTCTGATGCGCAGCATCTGTTGCGGCGGCCAGCTTGCCCTTAAAAAGACCGGACTCCTGTCCCAGCAGCTCGAAGTAGAGACGGCCGGCAAGCGGGGATTCGTAGTACAGTCCGGCCAGCGCCGGATTGGTAACGATTTCTCCTATCGCTGTTGTTCCCGATTCCAGGCACATCCGCACCCCCTCCCGAATCGAAAGGGGGTACTCATCGGGGCTCAGACCACGTGAAATCTTGATCAGCTGAATGATCCAGTCAGTAAATCGCCGCGGATTATAATCGACTGACGACCGGAGCCGCCAGGAAGGGAAGTGAGTCAGTTCGAGATGGGTGTGGGAGTTGACAAATCCCGGAATCACGGCACATCCGGGATAGTCGATCACCGGCGCGGAGTGTTTACTGCGGAGAGCGCTCACCGGGCCCGTTTCGACGACGATGCCGTCCTGAACGAGCAATGCCCCGCCCGCAACGGGCGAGGCATCGGGATTGATCAACCAGGATGCGGAATAGATGGTCTTTTCAGACATGAATCACCTCGAATCAGCACATGCCCTAAACCGGAAATCTTTTATTTCTCGCAAAGTCGCCAAGACGCAAAGAAAGACTTTTAACAGATTTTTGATTCATGGGTTAAACTTTGCGTCTTTGCGTCTCCGCGTGAGACCGGTTGTGCGGTAGATTTCCCTCTCATAGTGTCACACAGCTCATGTCGCATATGACCAACTCACGTCCTTACTGGTCCCCCGCTTTTGAACGCGCCGTGCGTGCCGGGGCAGCGACTGCCGAACGGGTCGTTTTCGGCTCTTTTCCGGGAGCCTTCGGGACAGGAGGCGGATACTTTTCCAATGCGAGCTTGAGAGCCTCCTCGACTTCCGAAACGGCGACTATTTTAACTTTTTTCAGAATTTCCGGCGGAATATCCTCCAGATCCTTCCTGTTCTGCTCGGGGATGATCACCAGCCGCATCCGGGATCTGACGGCAGCCAGGATTTTTTCCTTAAGGCCGCCGATCGGGAGTACTTTACCCCGGAGTGTCACTTCTCCGGTCATGGCGACATCTTTTCGTACCGGGATGTGGCACAGTATCGATGCCAGCGCCACGGTCATGGCAACCCCTGCCGAAGGACCATCCTTCGGTATCGCCCCGGCCGGAACATGGACGTGGATTTCATTGTCTTGAAATATTTCCGGTTCGAGGTGCAGCGCCGCGGCATGAGCACGGATGTAGGAATGGGCCGCCTGCACCGACTCCTTCATCACGTCGCCCAGCTGGCCGGTCAGCGTCAGCGCGGTTTTGCCCGCCATCAAACTGGCTTCGATATGAAGAATCTCTCCTCCCACCGGCGTCCAGGCCAGGCCGTTGACAACCCCGATCTCGTTCTTGTCGAGCTCTTCCTCGCGAATAAATTTCGGAGCTCCCAGATAGGCTTGCAGGGACTTGGCGGTCACCTTGACGGTTCGCTGGCTCCCCTCCGCCACTTTCCGTGCCACCTTGCGGCAGATCTTGCCGATTTCCCGTTCCAGGTTGCGCAGGCCGGCTTCGCGGGTGTATTTGGAGATAATCTCCGCGATCGATTCATCATCGAAGCTGATGTGCTTGGGTTTAAGTCCGTTTTCCGTGGTCTGGCGGGGAACCAGATAGCGCTTGGCAATCTGCAGTTTTTCCTCTTCGGTGTAGCCGGCCAGATTGATGACCTCCATCCGGTCGCGCAGAGCGGATGGAATCGGGTCCATCTGGTTGGCGGTCGCCACAAACATCACATTCGACAGGTCAAAGGGCTGGTTGATGTAATGGTCGGAGAAGGAGTTGTTCTGCTCCGGATCAAGTACCTCAAGAAGCGCCGACGACGGGTCTCCCTTGTAGTCATAGCCCAGCTTGTCAAGCTCGTCCAGCATGAAGACCGGATTGTTGGCTCCGGCCTGCTTCAACCCCTGCAGAATGCGCCCCGGCAGAGCGCCGATATAGGTGCGGCGATGCCCCCGGATCTCGGCCTCATCGCGCACTCCGCCCAGCGAGATGCGGACGAATTTGCGATTCATGGCACGGGCTATCGACTTGCCCAGAGAGGTTTTGCCGACACCGGGAGGACCGACGAAACAGAGGATCGGCCCCTTCATTTTCTTCTTGAGCTTGCGCACCGCCAGGAATTCGAGGATACGCTCCTTGATCTTGTCCAGGTAGAAGTGGTCATCATCCAGAATTTTCCTGGCCCGGGCGATATCCAGGCTGTCGCGGGTTGCCTTGCCCCAGGGAAGTTCCACCATCCAGTCCAGATAGGTCCTGACAATACTGGCTTCGCCGCCGTCCGGATGCATGTTTTCAAGACGTCCCAGCTGCTTGAGCGCTTCCTTCTTCACCGGCTCCGGCATTTTGGCCGCCTCGATCGCCTTTCTGATCTCGGCCAGATCCTCTTTGCCTTCGTTTTCACCCAGTTCGCTCTGGATCGCTTTCATCTGCTCGCGCAGGTAATATTCCTTATGGTTTTTACCCATCTCCTCACGCGCGGCGTTCTGTATCTTGGCCTGCACGCTCATGAGCTCGACTTCGCGGTTCAGAAACTCGTTGACCTTTGTCAGACGAACGATAGGATCATTTATTTCCAGCAAGGCCTGGGCATCCGCGACTTTCAGGCCGAGATTGCTGGAGACCAGGTCGGCCATGCTGCCCGGATCCTGGATATTCTCCAGAATAACCATTACCTCGGGGGAGACCTGCTTGCCGAGTTCCATAACCTTGGTCAGCTGCTCGCGCACGGTGCGTATCAGCGCCTCTGTTTCCAGCGAGATGTCTGCAACCACGGTATCGTGCTGCCGCTCGACCCGGACAGTGTAGAACGGTTTGTCGGAAACAAACTCCGTAATGCGGGCCTTGGCCAGGCCCTGAACGAGTATTTTGACACGACCGTCGGGCAGCTTGAGCATCCGCATGATCATGGCGACCGTGCCGACCTCATAGATTTTGTCTGCCGGGGGATCCTCGTCACCAACATCATGCTGGGTCGCCAGCAGGATCATCCGATCACCCGCAAGAGCACTGTCCACCGCTTTTACCGACATTTCCCGGCCGACGAAGAGCGGTATGATCATAAACGGGTACACAACCACGTCCCGTATCGGCAGCAACGGTAACACATCTGGAATTTTGAGTTCTTCCGAACTTTGCTCGACATCATTTTCTAATTCAATCAATCAGAATCTCCTTTTGATCTGTAAATGGATATAATCTGGTCAAAAGTTTACAGTTCCCTGATCGGCACCAGCCGCTCGCAACACTTTGGACAAATCACCCGCAGTACCCCCCGGCGGTATTCCGCCCTGATTGCGCCGGGGTCAACGTTTCCGGGAATATGTACCGCATGGTGAAAACGGCCATGGCTCCGTTCCACACAAATGAATTTGCCTTCGTTCTGCTCCCGGGGCTTGAAGGCATCCAGAACCAGCGTCATGCCGGCCATTCTTAGAGAGATCCCGTCCAGGCTAAAACCGGGGAGATCGAACTCAAGTATTACGTCCCGGCTTGTTTCATACATGTCCATCCTCGGCCGGGTTTCATTGTCTTCGAACGAATCCCGCATCTCAAGAGCATGCAACAGACTGCGCATCTCGCCGACATGACGATCGAATATTTCCTGAGTAAACGGTTTCCTGCCTGAAAAACGTGGCATATGGGCACCCGAAAATGAGGTAATGTACCGAAGTATCTAAGTTAGTCCGAAGGTAATCATTCCATCTGCCAAAGTCAAGGCAGACATTCCACGGATAGCGTATTCTGACGGTATTTAAATTAGAATTTGACTTTGACCATACTATGCAATAAATAAGTTAGTTTATTCGATTGCGACTAACCGGAAGATGGGGAGCAGTTTATGGAAAAATGGTCCATCGGTGAATCTGCCAAGATTTACAACATCGACAACTGGGGTGCGGACCTCTTTTCGATCAATAAAAAAGGGAACATCTGCGTCCATCCCTCGTCAAATTCCAAGCACGCCATCGACCTGCGGGTGCTGGTCGACGACCTGATCAAGCGCAAAATCAAACCCCCCATTCTCCTCCGGTTCATGGACGTGCTGCAGGGGCGCATCGCCTCGATCAACCGGGTTTTCAAAAGCGCCATTCAGGAAAATGATTATCCGGCAAAATACCAGACATTCTACCCTATCAAGGTCAACCAGCAGCGCCAGGTGGTGGAAGCGATCGCCGGCTACGGAAAACGCTATAACATCGGCCTGGAAGTCGGCTCAAAGCCGGAGCTGGTGGCAGGAATTTCCATCTCCAGCGGCAACAGCCTGCCGATCATCTGCAATGGCTACAAAGACGCCGAATACATCGAAACCGTGCTGTATGCGACAAAAGTCGGCTTTGACATTACGCTCGTAGTCGAGAAGCTGTTTGAGCTGGAAAAAATCATCGAGATTTCCAAAAAAACCGGCATAACACCCAAGCTGGGAATCCGGGTCAAGCTTTCCTCAAAGGGGACCGGGAAATGGGCAACCTCCGGCGGTGAAGACGCCAAGTTCGGCCTGCGGATGTCCGAAATCATCGCGGCGATCCGGATGCTGGAAGATCAGGGAATGCTCGATTCGGTCAAACTGCTGCACTCCCACATCGGCAGCCAGATCACCAAAATCGACAAGATCAAGACCGCACTGATAGAAGTTGCCCGGGTCTACACCGAGATGAAAAAGCTGGGAGTCGGCATCGAGTATCTCGATATCGGCGGAGGCCTGGGAGTGGATTACGACGGTTCAAAGTCGAGCTACTTTTCCAGCGTCAACTATACCATTGAAGAGTATGCCAACGACGTCATCTACCAGATCAAAAATATCTGCGACGAAGCGGGAGTCGAATGTCCGAATATCATCTCCGAATCGGGACGGGCAACAGTCGCCCACTACTCGGTGCTCGTCACCAATGTCCTCAACACCAATACCCAGCACCTGATGCCCGATTTTGAAGAGATTCTGGCCCAGTCTGAAAAAGTGGCCCCTACCGTTAAAAAGCTGATGGATATCTATAAGAGTATCGACCGTTATTCACTCCGGGAGGACTACCACGACACGCTGCAGCTGATCAATGAGGCGGTCAGTCTCTTCAATCTCGGCTACCTGACACTCAACGACCGGGCCATCGCCGAATGGCTCTACGCCAAGATCATCAGGAAGATCAACAGCATCGTCGAAAAGATGAAGCCGATTCCGGAAGAGCTGCAGAACTTCCAGCTGCACCTGCGCCAAACCTATTTCGCCAATTTTTCCCTGTTCCAGTCGATCCCCGACTCCTGGGCTATCGATCAGCTTTTCCCGATTATGCCGCTGCAGCGCCTCAATCACAAGCCGGATGTCATGGCTTCGATTGCCGACATCACCTGCGACTCCGACGGAGAGATCACAAGCTTCGTCGGTGAAAACGGCCGTTCAAAATACCTGCCACTGCATAAAATACGCAAGGACGAGGATTATTACGTCGGTTTCTTCCTGATCGGTGCGTATCAGGAAATTCTGGGGGACCTGCACAACCTGTTCGGCGACACCAACGCCGTCCATATCACCTTCAACAAGAAGACCGGCTACATGATCGACACCGTCATTAACGGTGACGCCACCTGGGAAACGCTGAAATACGTACAGTACAAAGGACCGGAGATCCTTAAAAGGGTCAGGGATAACCTGGAAAAAAACGTGGCCTCAAAGAAGATCTCCATCGAAGAGAGCAGCCACTTCATCGAACTGCTGGACAGAACACTGCTGGGATATACCTATCTGGGGGAATGATACTATGAGCAAAGTCCTAATCATCGGAGCCGGCGGCGTCGGACAGGTCGTCACGCACAAATGCGCTCAGCGGCGCGACATCTTCAGCGAAATAACCCTGGCTTCACGCACCAAGGCCAAGTGCGACGTCATCGCCGCCCAACTGAACAACAGCATCAAGACCGCGCAGGTGGATGCCGACAACGTGCCCGAACTGGTGGCGCTGATCAAACAGCTGCAGCCGAAGCTGGTGATCAACGTCGCCCTTCCCTACCAGGACCTGCACATCATGGATGCCTGCCTTGAAACCGGCGTCGATTACCTCGACACCGCCAACTACGAGCCGCTCGACACGGCAAAATTCGAATATTCGTGGCAGTGGGCCTATCAGGAGCGTTTCAGGGAAAAGGGGCTGATGGCGCTTCTCGGTTCCGGTTTTGATCCGGGCGTTACCAACGTTTACACCGCCCTGGCAGCCAAGAAGTATCTGGACGTGGTGGAGGAGCTCGACATCATCGACGCCAATGCCGGCTCCCACGGGCAGCCCTTTGCCACCAACTTCAACCCGGAGATCAACATCCGTGAGGTGACAGCGGTCTGCCGTCACTGGGAAAACGGCGGATGGGTCGAAAGTCCGCCGCTGACGACGAAGCACTCCTTCGATTTCCCCGAGGGGATCGGCCCGATGAACATCTACCGCCTTTACCACGAGGAGATGGAGTCGCTGGTCAAGCACATCCCGACCATCAAGAAGGCCCAGTTCTGGATGACCTTCTCCGACAACTATCTGAAGCACCTGGAGGTGTTGCAGAACGTCGGCATGACCCGCATCGACGAGGTGGAGTTTGGCGGCCAGAAGATCGTACCGATCCAGTTCCTGAAAGCGCTGCTCCCGGACCCCGGCTCGCTGGGACCTCTGACCAAGGGAAAGACCTGTATCGGCGTCATAGCCCGGGGCATGAAGGACGGCAAGCGCAAGCAGGTCTATATCTACAATATCTGTGATCACGAAGCCTGTTACAAAGAGGTACAATCCCAGGCGATCAGCTACACCACCGGCGTCCCGGCGGTGGTCGGCGCGATCATGATGCTGACCGGCAAGTGGCGCGGCGCCGGGGTCTTTAACATGGAGCAGTTTGACCCGGAGCTGTTCCTAAGTGAGTTGGGGCCGATGGGACTGCCGACCGTTGAAGTAGACGGCGGCGAATGGCCGGAACTGTAAAAATCACCCTTGATAGGCTGCATACTAAAAAAAATGGAGGCGGTATTTATGAAACGAGTAATTCTCTTCAGCCTGATTTTAGCTCTTTTGTCACCAATGGCGGCTTCTGCTCGTGGCCTTGACGATTTCCTCGCCAACGTCAATGTACAGGCACAGGTTGACCTGCCTGGATTTTCGGCCAGAATAAGCAATCAATTCGGCGTGCCGCTTCCCCAGGTTCAGGCCGTGGTCCGTACGGTTCGCGAGCCGGCCGATGCCTTCATGGTCTTCCAACTCGGCCAGATGTCAGGGCGATCACCGGAAAGGGTGATGGAAGTGTATGGTCCCGGCAAAGGCAGGGGGTGGGGAGTCATCGCCAAGGAACTGGGCATAAAACCGGGTTCAGCCGAGTTCCACGCCCTGAAGAGCGGCAATCTGCACTTCACCGGCGCACCGGCAGGTTCGGGTGACTCACCCGGCAAAGGGAGAGGCAAAGGGCACGGAAAAGGGCACAACAAATAGAGACCGACACGTACATGACCGGCATCGACATCGACATCGACAAGATCCTCCAGCTGTCCCCCTCCCCCGCCTATGTGGTGGATCTGGGGAGGCTGCGCCACAACCTGGCGATTCTGGACCATGTGCAGCAGCGCAGCGGCGCCAGAATCCTGCTGGCGCTGAAGGCGTTCTCCATGTGGAGCGTCTTTCCGATCATCCGCGAGACGCTGCAGGGGGTCTGCGCCAGTTCACCCTGGGAGGCGCGTCTGGGACGGGAGGAGTTCGGGCGTGAGGTGCACAGTTTTGCCGCCGCCTTCAAGAAAAGCGACATTGTCGAGCTTCTCGGTATTTCGAACCACCTGGTGTTTAACTCTTTTGGTCAGCTGGAGCGTTTCCGCCCGTTGTGGGAAAAGGAGGCCGGACGCGTTTCCATCGGCTTGCGGGTCAATCCCGAGCATTCCGAGGGGCATACCGAGATCTACGATCCCTGCGCTCCCAAGTCGCGCCTCGGCATTCCCCGCCGTGAGTTCGACGGGCGGTTCCTGAGCGGAGTCGAAGGACTGCATTTCCACACCCTCTGCGAACAGCTCTTTGAACCGCTGGAGCGGACCGCTCGGGCCTTCGAGGAAAAGTTCGGCGAGTTTCTGCCGGGGATGAAATGGATCAACTTCGGCGGCGGGCACCACATCACCCGGGCCGGCTACGATATCGACGGACTGGTGGAACTGATCCGCTACTTCAGGGAAAAGTACGATCTGGAAGTCTACCTCGAACCGGGCGAGGCGGTCGCCATCGGCACGGGAATCCTGGTCGCCGAGGTGCTTGACATCGTCCATAACGGCATGGATATCGCCATACTGGACGTCTCGGCCACCTGCCATATGCCGGACATCCTGGAGATGCCCTATCGTCCCGGTATCAGGAACGGCTTCGACCCGGGCGAGAAGGCCCATACCTACCGCCTGGGGGGGGCTTCCTGTCTTGCGGGGGATGTGATCGGTGACTGGTCGTTTGAACAGCCGCTCCGTCCCGGCGACAGGCTGGCTTTTCTCGATATGTCACATTACACAATGGTCAAGACCACCACCTTCAACGGCATTCAACACCCGCATATCTGCACATTCGAACCGGATACGGAACAGCTGAAGATCATACGCAGCTTCGGCTACGAAGACTTCAAGCATCGACTTTCGTAGGGGCGGGTCTTGACCCGCCCATGTTTGCAACCGCACAAATCGGGCAACCCAAGGGGCGCCCCTACAAGGAAACCACCATGGCGCTGAACACACGAATCTGGATGACCGGATCACTGGACTGGTTCGCTATTATCGACGAAGAAGAGGTTTTTCTCGGCAGACGGGATGTGCCGACGCCTCTGGATGAAGGTGATGCCTGGACCAATGAAGTCGGCGTTATGTTCAAGGTAATCGACGCTGAAATCAGGATCGTCGGTAAAACAGACCCGCCCAAGAAGTACTGGTAACGCCCCTGATGCTTCCCCGCACACTACGGCCGCTCTCCCCATGACAGACCCGCTGCATATTGTCGAAGTCGCCATCCCGCTCTACCTGGAAAAGACCTTTCACTACCTCGTGCCTGAACGGCTGCGGAAAGAGGCGCTGACCGGCCGCCGGACCCTGGTGCCTTTCGGGAACCGGAAGTTGACCGGTTATATTCTGGGGGATGCAGGCGAATCCGGCTTTGCCGGTCTGAAGGAAATCCTGGAAGTATTGGACAAGGAGCCTCTCTGGACACCGGGAGAGCTGGAGTTTTTCCGCTGGACCGCCTCATATTACCAGCATCCGCTCGGTGAAGTTGTGCGAACGGCCCTCCCGGCCGGAATCAACATTCAAACCCGCAAGGGGAGCGGCGGTGAACAGGGAGCCCTGACCGGCGGAAAAACCGCCCGGCGGGAAAAGTTTTATTCTCCCGGCCCGTTGCGGGATTCCCCCCGGCAACCCGGATCCAAGGCGCTCGAAATACTGGCGGTCATTCGGGAGGCGGGCGACATTTCCGCGGGAGAACTTCGCAAACGCTTCGGCGCCTGCACCCCCCAACTCAAGCGGCTGACCGAACTGGGGTTGTGTGCGGAAGAAGAGCGCGAAGTGTACCGTGATCCTTTTAAAGAGTGCGCCGTAATCCGTGACGAACCGCGCCTCTTGCATACCCATCAGAAAGCCGCACTGGACGCAATTACGGCCACCCTTGACCGGCAGCAGTTCACTCCGTTTCTGCTCTATGGCGTAACCGGCAGCGGCAAAACCGAAGTTTATCTCCAGGCGATCTCCCATGCGCTCGAAACCGGAAAAAATGCGCTGGTGCTGGTCCCCGAAATCGCCCTCACCCCGCAGCTGACCGGACGCTTTCAGGCCCGTTTCGGCGGCGGCATCGCCATCCTGCACAGCGGGCTGTCCAACGGCGAGCGGTATGACGAATGGCGCCGCATCCGGCGGGGACTGGCGCGGATCGTCATCGGCGCCCGCTCGGCTGTTTTTGCCCCGCTTGACAGCATCGGCATCATTATCGTCGATGAAGAGCATGAAGCGTCGTTCAAACAGTCGGACGGACTGCGCTACAATGCCCGGGACCTGGCGCTGGTGCGGGGAAGGATGGAGGGGGCCGCCGTTGTACTCGGTTCGGCAACGCCATCGGTGACCAGCATCCATGCCGCCGGCCAGGGGCGCCTGACGCTGCTTGAGCTGCCGGAGCGGGTCGAAGGCCGCCCGATGCCGCTCGTCGAACTGGTGGCGATGAAAGGGAGCAAGGAGACCATATCAACCGCGCTGTCGGCCTGCCTGGCTGAAACGCATGAACAGGGGCGGCAGGCGATCGTCTTTCTCAACCGGCGGGGGTTTGCCACCTTTCTGGTCTGCTCGGACTGTGGAAAGCCGCTGACCTGCCCCAACTGTTCCGTCACCCTGACCTATCACCGCCAGCGGGGGCAGAGCCTCTGCCATTACTGCGACTATGCCGTTCCGGCGCCCGGCACCTGCCCCTCGTGCGGCGGAACAACGCTCAGTGAACTGGGAGCCGGGACCGAAAAGCTGGAACATGATCTGAAGGAGCTGCTGCCGGCGGCGCGGGTTCTCAGGATGGACAGCGATACGACTTCCGGCAAGGGTAGCCACGGGCGGCTGCTGTCACGAATGAACGACGGGAGTGCCGATATACTGGTCGGCACCCAGATGATCGCCAAAGGGCACGACTTCCCCGAAGTAACGCTGGTCGGGGTGGTAAATGCCGAAGCGAGCCTGGGAATGCCCGATTTCCGTGCCGCGGAGCGCACCTTTCAGCTGCTGTCCCAGGTCATCGGGCGGGCCGGCCGCGGGGAAAATCCGGGAAGGGTGGTGGTGCAGGCGCTTGACCCGGACCATTATGCGATCCGGTCTGCCGCCGGACATGATGCGGCCGGATTTTACCGGCAGGAGCTGGAGTTTCGCCGGGAAGCCGGCTATCCTCCCTTTGCATTTCTGGCGGCATTTGCCATATCCGGACTGTCGGAGCAGGCGGTCTCCGAACAGGCCGACACGGCCGCCCGGACACTGGCACGGCTCAAATCGGAGCTGAAGATCCGGGTTGAGATTCTCGGCCCGGCCCCCTCCCCCATCTATCGTCTGCGCAACCGGTTTCGCCGCCAGATCCTGCTCAAGGCCCCAAACCGTGGCGATCTTCATCGGCTGCTCATCTCCTGGCGGCAACAGGCATCGACCGTTTCAACGGTCCGCATTTCCGTCGATATCGATCCGGTTGATATGATGTAAAAAAGGCGCAGATTGCGATTCCCATGGCTTCTGATAGAATTGTTGTCACTGGACAAGCCAAGGAAATCATGAGGACGCCATGCCTGAAAACAACAATCAGTTGTGCGCCGGCATATCCCTGTTATACGTCGAAGACGATGCCGCAACCCGTGAACAGGTATCACGCGTTCTGGCCGCCCGGGGTTACCGGCTGACCGTCGCCGAAAGCGGCGAGGAGGGGCTTGATTTTTTTCGCGAACTGCACCCCGATATTGTTCTGACCGACATCATGATGCCGCGATTGAACGGTCTTGAGATGGCCCGTGCGATGCGGGCCCTGTCACCGGAAATCCAGATCGTCTGCATGACCGCCTTCAGCGACACCAGCTTCCTTATCGAGGCCATTGATATCGGCGTCAACCAGTTTGTCCTCAAACCGGTTGAATTCAGTCGTCTGTTCACCGCTCTGGACCGCTGCCAGGAGATGGTCGAGTTCCGAAAACGGCAGAAGATCCTGGAAGCTGAGATCCTGAACGCAAAAAAAAATGAGGCCGTCAGTCTCCTTGCAGGGGGGATTGCCCATGATTTCAATAATCTGCTCCAGGTCATCCTGGGATACGTTTCTCTAGCCCGTATGAACGCCGAACCGGGAAGCAAGACCGAGTCGCTGCTGTCGGTTGTCGAACAAACATCCGAGAACGCGCGGGAACTCGGCTCGCGTCTTTTGACCTTTGCCCAGGGAAGAAACGCACGCATGCGGCCGGCCCGACTGGGGCCGTTTCTCAAGGAAGGGGTCGAAGCGGAACTGAACTCACACCCCGCCATCAAACAGGTCTTCAATCTGCCCGACACCCTCCCGCTTGTCCTGCTGGATGCCGATCAATTCATGAAGGTTATCGCAAACCTGGTTATCAATGCCCGCGAAGCCATGCCCCGGGGAGGGACGCTGCGCGTATCGGCATCATCCGCTACTCTGACCGAAGCAGATGACTGCGACCTCCCCCCGGGTGACTACCTGCATGTTCTTTTCGAGGACACCGGCATCGGCATCCCGCCTGAAAACCTGCCGAAAATTTTTGACCCCTATTTCAGCACGAAAGAAATGGGGTGCCAGAAAGGGATGGGACTCAGCCTGGCACTCTGCTATTCGATTATCAAGATGCATCGGGGTCATATACAGGCTGAATCCTGGCCGGGTGAGGGCACCATGATTCATATCTACCTGCCGGTATATCATCCCGTGCAGTGACCGCCCCGGTCTTTTTTTGCCTCACCGGTTGGTATGCTGGCCGCCTGCGCACAAAGCGCCCTTTGTTATTTCATTCCGCCCGATAAATCTGTTACAGTGGCACTCAACTCTCTCCTTTAGATGGACTCGCACCTATGCATCACGGCGGAATTTACGAAGAAGAAATAGCCGGCAAAGCCTACGACACCGCCCTGTTGCGGCGTTTTGCACGCTACGTGGCCCCCTATCGGCTGTCGATCACCGTCGTGGTACTGTTACTGCCGCTCGTCGCCGCATGCAGGCTCGCGCAGCCCTGGATCATCAAGCTCGCCATCGACAGTCATATCACCACCGGAAAGCTGGCCGGACTGGAAAATCTTGCGCTCGGCTTCCTCGGCATCCTGCTTATTGAATCGCTGCTTTCGTTCCTGGAGGTGTATCTGCTGCAGTCGGTCGGGCAGCGGGTCATGTCGGATATGCGCTCGGAGCTGTACCGTCACGTCATGCATCTGCCGGTCTCCTGGTTTGACCGCGTGCCGACGGGAAGCGCGGTCACCCGGCTGACCAGCGATGTCGAGGTGCTGGGGGAAATGTTCGCCTCGGGGATCATTACGATTATCGGTGACGTCCTGCTGCTGATCGGGATTATCTCCGTCATGCTCTGGATGAACCTGAAGCTGTCGCTGGTGACCTTTTCCGTCCTTCCGGTGCTGCTGTATGTCGCCTACACATTCCGGCGGCGCATGAGAAAATCGTTCCGTGAGGTGCGGGCCCGCCTGGGGAGTATGAATGCCTTCCTCAACGAATGCATCTCCGGCATCAGCATCATCCAGATTTTCAATCGCGAACGGGATGAGGAGCGACGCTTCAGCATGCTGAACGCTTCGTATCGGGATGCCAACATGCCGGTCATCTTCTGGGATGCGTCGTTGTATGCCCTGGTTGAGGCGCTGTCATCAATTGCCGTGGCGCTGATCATCTGGTACGGCGGCGGCGAGATCCTGAAAGGGGCCGTGACCTTCGGCGTGCTGGTCGCCTTCATTCAGTATATCGAAAAATTTTTCGCGCCCATCCGCGACCTGTCAGCCAAATATTCGGTCATGCAGGGGGCGATGGCATCGATGGAGCGTATTTTTGCGCTGCTGGACACACCGGGAAAAGCGTCCCCCCTCCCAACCTCCTTTAGGCCCCAGTGGGTCCCACGCTTGGGGGAGGAGCAAACGCCCTCTCTTTCAGGCCCCGAAGAGCCCAGCGGGGGAGGGGTGGGGAGGGGGAGTAATTCCATCCCCCTCATTGAATTCCGCGACGTCTCGTTCTCCTACCAGATCGGCACCGACATACTGAGCGGCTTCAACCTTGCGGTTCATCGCGGCGAACGGATTGCCATCGTGGGGGAAAGCGGTGGCGGCAAAACGACCATTACCCGTCTGCTGACCCGCCTGTATGAAATAGAGCGCGGCAGTATCCTCTTGCAGGGGACAGACATCCGGGAGCTCGACCTGGCAGAGGTGCGCCGCCGGGTCGGCGTTGTCCTCCAGGACCCCTGCCTGTTTGCCGGGAGCATCGAGTTCAACATCTGCCTGGGTGACGAGCAGGCCCTGCGGCGTGTCCGCCAGGCAGCCGCGGCGGTCGGAGCCGACCGCTTTATCGACCGGCTGCCGGGAGGGTATGAAGAAGAGGTGCGGGAACGGGGGAGCAATTTTTCCGTTGGCGAGAAGCAATTGATCTCCTTTGCACGGGCCGTCGCCTTCGATCCGGAAATTCTCGTGCTGGATGAGGCTACCGCCAGCATCGACAGCGCTTCGGAGCAGATGATTCAGGAGGGGATCAAGGGGATGATGCAGGGGCGCACCTCCCTGGTCATCGCCCATCGCCTCTCCACCATCCAGGATGCGGACCGCATCGTCACCATCCAGCACGGAGTCAAGGTCGAAGAGGGAACACATGAAGAGCTGATGCGCGCGGGAGGAGTATATTCCCGGCTCTATCAGCTGCAGTTCGTTGAAATCTAAACAGCGTCCCGAGGCAACTGATATTGCATCCGTCATAAGAACCTGATACGTTTCTTC
>JBAQPK010000590.1:0-4478 GCA_049305715.1 Desulfuromonadaceae bacterium
CGGTCACACCGATTCCTGTGCGTTACATTATCCTGACTCACCATCATCGCGGCTTCAACAATGTTGACTTCGATCTGCCGGCTAATGTCGAGATCATTGCATCGGGCCAGACATGGCAGGCACTAAAAAGCGAATTTCGCCAGATAACAAACCAGGTCACCTTTTTTGACCGCAGCCTGACCATGAAACGGGGCTCGACTCTTTTGATACTGAGTGCTACGGAGCGCTCCCACAGCGAGGGGGACGTTTTTGTGTATCTGCCCGAGGAGGGGGTGCTGTTCACATCAGACCTCGTGTATCACGGTGTCGCCGGATATATGGGAGACGCCACCTTCCGGGAATGGATCGGCACACTGGAAATGCTGGCCGGCATCGAAGTCCGCTCCGTTGTTCCAGGCTTGGGTGATGTAACTACAACAGACGGCATCCTGCAGTTTCAAGCTTTCTTCCGCGCCTTCACCACCGAGATTTTGCGACTGGCCGGCAAAGGCCTTGAGGTTGAGGCTGCCAAGCGTCAGTTTTCTCTGCCGCAGTACGAAAACACGCCGGGGTTTCGAGCCTTTTTTGATGTCAATTTCCAGCGTGCTTATAATGAACTGAAGGTGCTCGAATAATGCCGGCCGGAATCAGAGTCATCGGTTTGACCGGCGGAATTGCCACCGGTAAAAGTTCTGTAGCGCATTTTTTTACAGAACGCGGCATACCGGTGATAGATGCCGACCAATTGGCCCGCGATGCGGTGCTACCCGGCAGCCCGGCACTGAATCAGATTGTGTCGCTCTTCGGACAGGAAATGCTGACGCCTGACGGCCTGCTCGATCGCAAGCGCTTGGGAGCGCTGATCTTTTCTGACCTCCAAAAACGCAGCCTGCTTGAAAACATCCTTCATCCTGAAATACGAAGACGTGCCGAAGAGCAGATCGCTCAGGCAACTGAAGCCGGCCATCTGCGACTGATCTACATGGCGCCGCTTCTGATTGAAGTGGGGGCGACTGACCGGGTTGATACAATCTGGGTGGTAACGGTTCGTCCCGAGATCCAGCTGGAGCGGCTCATGCGGCGTGACGGCATAAGTCGCGAGCAGGCAGAGCTGTTGATAGGCAGCCAGATGCCGCTCTGTGAAAAAGAGCGCTTCGGGAGTGTGGTCATCGACAACAGCGGGACCGAAGCGCAAACGCGGATGATTTTGGAAACCGTCTGGGCAAAAGAAACGGGGAGCGGCGATGAGTAAATCGAATCATATTTTGCGGCCGGGGGTACGGCCCGCCGCACAAACTAAAAAAATACCCGGCCACGTGGCGGCAACACCCATTACCGGAAAAACAGCTGCTGCAATTTTCCGAACGCCGGAACACGACCCTCTCCTGAACTGTTTTGCCGCCGTGCCCCGAGGGGCCGAAGAGCTTGCCGGCGCTGAGCTTGCGGCTCTCGGAATAGACGATGTGAAGCCGGGAAAGGGTGGAGTTGCGTTCCGCACCGGCCGGGCCGGAATCTACCGGGCCAATCTATGGTTGCGGACCGCCAGTCGCGTGCTGGTTCAGTTGGCGACTTTCCCCTGTTCGAGCCCGACCGAGCTGTATGCCGGAGTACATGCGATCGCATGGCAGGAACTGATCACCCCTGATATGACCCTGGCGGTGGATTGTTCTCTGCGTGACTCGGCCCTGACCCATTCAGGTTTTGTGGCGCTCAAGACCAAGGATGCCGTTGTAGACCGCATCCGCGAATCGTGCGGCAGCCGTCCGAATGTCGATACAGCTTCGCCGGATGTACGCATTAACATCCACCTTCATAAAAATATCTGCACAGTCAGCCTCGACAGTTCCGGTGACTCGCTCGATCGCCGCGGCTACCGGCTGGAGCGAAACGAGGCACCCCTGCGGGAGACCCTGGCTGCCGCCGTTGTCGCCCTGACAGGCTGGGATTGCTCCATCCCCCTGGCAGACCCGATGTGCGGTTCAGGCACGATCCCGGTTGAGGCAGCGCTGGTGGCGGCACATATTCCTCCAGGCTTGCATCGCCAGTTCGGGTTTCAGCGATGGCTTGATTTCGACAGCGGACTCTGGGAAAGCATATGCGCAGAGGCGAAAGATGGCATCCGCAGGCTGCCATCCGGCTTGATAACCGGATATGACCTGGACAGCAGGGCTCTTTTGCTGGCCGGGAGGAATACGTCCAAGGCGGGCCTGGAAGGGCAAATCCACTTCTTTCACTCCGCGCTGCAGGAATTCCGGCCGGAGGGTGACAAAGGCGTGGTGATCCTCAATCCCCCTTACGGCAAGCGACTGGGAGAAGAAGATGATCTGCGTGAGCTGTACTGTCAGATTGGCGATGTCATGAAGAAATTTTGCCGCGGCTGGACAGGATACGTCCTGACCGGTAACCTTGAGCTGGCAAAATATATCGGCCTCAAGGCTTCCAGGCGTTATGTCCTGTTTAACGGGGCGATTGAATGCCGGCTACTGAAGTATGATTTGTATTAAAAAGGACTTACACACATGACGATTCGATGGTATCCGGGACATATGGGGAAGGCGCAGGAAAAGATGGCCGAGGCGATCCGGAAGATCGATGTGATTATCGAGGTCTTGGATGCCCGGCTTCCCTTATCCAGCTCCAATCACCAATTGGAGGAGATGCGCCGCAACAAGCCGTGCATCAAGGTCCTGAACAAACATGATCTGGCCGATCCTGCTGTCACCAAGGCCTGGGTACGCCATTTTGAGCGGGAATCCGGGGTCTGTGCCCTGCCACTGTCTGCCAGAGTGCACGCCGACGCGAAGCTGCTGATTAAACTCTGTCAGAAAACGGTGCCGCATCGCGGACGACCGGGGTGGCCGCTGCGGGTCATGGTATTCGGTATCCCCAACACCGGGAAATCAACCCTGATCAACACCCTGGCGGGCAAATGCATGGCCAAGGTCGGCGACAAGCCGGCGATCACCACCTGCGGCCAGCAGATCGACCTCAGGAACGGCATTGTCCTGTCGGACACACCCGGCATCCTCTGGCCGAATATGGACGATCAGGACGTGGCATATAGACTGGCAACCAGCGGCGCCATCGGTGCAAGCGCACTCGACTATACCTGTGTCGGGCTTTTTGCAGCCGAGTACATGATGGGCAGGTATCCGGAACTGCTGAAAACACGGTACAAGCTGTCCGAACTGCCTGAAACACCGACCGGCATGCTTGAAACAATTGGCCGCCGCCTCGGCTGCCTGATGGCGGGCGGGGAAATCGACGTACACCGCGCTGCGGAGGCTTTTTTGAGAGAGTTGCGGGCGGGGAAAATCGGGCGGGTCAGCCTTGAAGAACCGACGCAGGCTGTCGATATCGTTGAGACAGATGAAATATCCAATCCGGAATGATGCTTACGGCAATAATTATGAAGGACATTTATTAAGAAAGCGCGGAGATAACCGAAAATGGAGCCAGATAAAGATCTGGCTCCATTTTTTTTGGATTATCCTGCTATGTATGGATTTCTCCGCGTCTCCGCGGTGAATTGTTTATATGTTTATTGCTTGAACTTGTGGCAGAACAGACAGCGGTTCTTGGCGGGATGATTCGGGGGAAACGGCACCCCCTTTTCCTTGTGACACGGCTCGCAATAGACCTCGGCCCCTTTTTTATCCGGCTTGAAAAAGGCCCGTTTGAAGATTGATGCATCCAGACCGGGAGCGTTACGGAATGCGGCGTCACGCGCTATCTTATGCATCGGGTCATTGGGCACCGGAGTCGTTTTCTCCTTTCCGGAAATAACTATGAAAATCCCCAGCACCACCACTACCACGGCTATAAACAGCCAATCACGTCTATCGATTTTCATGCCCGATTCCTTCGCGTATCAGTCGGTTTTTATGAGTGAGAAATAGATGACCACGCAGCCAACCACCAGTCCGCCGCCAATAAATGGAAGCAGTGATGATACGGAGAGGTCATCGCCAGGAGCCGGCATCGCGTAGCGGATGATGACAGCAATACAAAACAGTGAAAAAAGACTGAGCAGAACCGTCTTTGAGCGTTTGACTACCCCGAAAAAGAAGATGGCGACAATCAGAATGAGCACGGCAGGGTTGGAAAAAACCTGGTTGACACTCAGATGCTGCATCGTTTCAATCAGGTTGGATGTTTCATAGGGCCGAAGCGCTTCGGTAGCTTTTTCGACCAACTGCTGGTTGTCCATGGGATGCCCCTGGCCCTGATAAGCAGGATAAGTGCTGTAACGACGTATTTTCTGCGATAAAAATCAGTTTCTGACGCACCAAAAGCCGCCTGAATTGGTGAGGGATACTAAAATAGTTTGCCGGCATAGGCAAGAAATAAATAAACCCGCTGCAGCGGGTTCCTCATCTTTGGCCTTTTACTAGATATTTGAGAAACGAGAGCTTGCAACTCTCGTTTTTTTTGTCTATTATCTAGTTATATAACTAGTTTTATGGAGGTGCAGCCATGGGGTTTCCAACCAAAGTCCA
>JBAQPK010000591.1:0-2809 GCA_049305715.1 Desulfuromonadaceae bacterium
TGCCAGCCCGAAGCGGTAAAGCGGCCCTCCACGTCCTCGGACCAGGCAAGATCGGTCTTCCCCTCGATGGTTATGCTGTTGCTGTCGTAGATATAGATCAGGTTGCCCAGTTTGAGGTGACCGGCAAGAGCCGCCGCCTCGTAACTGATCCCCTCCTGCAGACAGCCGTCGCCAGCCAGGGCATACACATAATGGTCGATCGGCTTGAAGTCGGGGGTATTGAAACGCTCGGCGGCCATGCGGGAGGCGATGCCCATGCCGACGCCGTTGGCGAAACCCTGGCCCAGCGGGCCGGTTGTGACTTCGACACCAACAGTGTGGCCGAACTCGGGATGTCCGGGAGTTTTGCTCCCCCACTGGCGGAAATTCCTGATCTCCTCCATCGGCAGATTAAAACCGAACAGATGCAGCAGAGAATAGAGGAGCATCGATCCGTGACCGGCTGAAAGAATGAAACGGTCGCGGTTGGGCCAGCGCGGATCGTCAGGATTAAATTCGAGGAAATTTCCCCACAGGGCTACGGCGCAGTCAGCCGCTCCCATCGGGAGGCCGGGGTGACCGGAATTGGCCCTGTCTACCGCCTCGGCAGAGAGGATGCGGATAGCGTCGGCGCAGCGCCGGGCCTTGTCAGCGGGGATCATGATATGGTGCATGGAAGTTCCTTTCATCCAGTTTATTTAAAATGGTTAAAACCTTCGGTTTGGGAATTAAACAGGGTGCCATCCGGATTAACAACCGTCACTTCCGGAGAACTTGATACTATACCAATACGTGTCGCAGCAATGCCACACTTTTTCATGCAATCAACAACTTTTTCCCGCATGGAGCGGTGAGCTGTGAAGCAAAGTTCGTAATCTTCCCCTCCGGAAAGCGCCGTTTGGCAAGGAATTGCGGTGAGGTGAGTCGAATGCGAGCGAAAAGCGGCGGAGAGCGGGAGATCATCAAGGCTGATCGAGCCGCCGACACCGGATTGCTCGGCAATATGGCCGTAATCGGCCAGAACTCCATCACTGACGTCGATCATTGAGGTCACCAATCCGGCTTCAGTCAGTGCCAAGGCAGCGGAAACTTGTGGGGTCGGGTCAAGCAGGCGGGAGATAAGGTAGCTGTCCCCTTCGACTCCGCTCAGGGAACCGCCAGTTGGCTGCGCGGAGTTTGGTAGCTGAGCGGAGCCGAAGCCACTTTCCAGCAGTTTCAGGCCAAGCGCCGCATCACCCAGAGTGCCGGTCACCCAGATGTCGTCGTCCGGACGTGCACCGGAGCGGCGCACAATCCGGTCAGGGTATTGCTCTCCCATGACCGTCACGGAAATCGTCAACCCGGAACGTGACAAGCAGGTGTCACCGCCGATCAGGGCAACCCAGTTTTCGGATGCCATCGCCAGAAAACCGTGCATGAATTCATCGACAAAACAAAGCGGCAGGTCTGAGGGGATTGCAAGAGAGAGGAGCGCCCAACGCGGGATCCCCCCCATGGCGGCAATATCGGAAATACTGACGGCAAGGGATTTTCGCCCCAGGCGGAGGGGGTCATGCCAGACGCGCCGAAAATGCACATCCTCCAGCAGCATGTCGGTGGAGGAGAGCAGCTGCATACCGGCTGAAAGTGCCGTCACCGCGGCATCATCACCGATGCCGGTCTTGACGCTCCCATGCGTAAAGACTCCGGCAGCAATGCGGGAAATAAGGCCGAATTCGCCAAGAGCGGCGAGAGCAGACAAAGATGAATGGGTCACGGTCGAATCGATTCTTGTGTACACCTGAAGAAAATCTGAACAGGTTTAGTCCGCTTGATAGAGCGGTTTTCATTGTAGCGTACCGGGCTTTAATGGCAAGTAAAAACCAACATGTACGAGGTGTTAAATAATGTTGCAACGACCGGACTGATATGCTAGTTTTTCCCAGTTTACATACACTTGAACGCAAACTTAAAGGAGCCTTACGTGAAAATCATTACCACAACAAAACTGTTTACGGCCACGCTCTGTGTGGCGGCACTTGTCGGCTGCCAGGGCGGCACCACTTCCGGCGGGGCTGCCTCCGGAGGGAAAAAAGAGGGGAAAGTTCTGGCCGAAGTCAATAGCGGCAGCATTACAACCGGAGATTTTGACCGCGAACTGAAAAATCTGCCCGAATACCTGAAAGCGATGGCCGACACCCCGCAGGGACGCAAAGAGATGCTGGACACGATGGTCATTCGCGAACTGATTCTGCAACAGGCGGCCAAAGACGGTCTCGACAAGGGTCCCGAAATCGAGGAAAAACTGCAGGATCTCAGAAAACGCCTGATCGTTGAATCGTTCCTCAAGAAAAAGGTCGAAGTGGAATCCAATGTTTCTGATGAAGAACTGAAAAAATTCTATGAGCAGAACAAAGACAAATTCAAGTCCGGCGAACAGGTTAAGGCCAGCCATATTCTGGTGAAAACCGAGAAAGAGGCCAAGGACATCCTGGCCCAGCTTAAAGCGGGCGGTACATTCGAGGAACTGGCCAAGAAAAGTTCCGTTGACTCCTCCGCAGCCAAGGGTGGCGACCTGGGGTGGTTCGGCAAAGGGAGCATGGTCCCAGCTTTCGAAAAAGCCGCCCTCGCACTTAAGGAAGGACAGATTTCTGACGTTGTCAAATCGGATTTCGGCTTTCATATCATCAAACTGACCGGCAAACGTGCGGCCGGCATTCCTCCCTTTGAAGAGGTAAAGGAGCAGATCAAGGGCGCTATCATGCCGACCAAGCAGCAGGAAGTTTTCCAGAAAATCAAGGATGAGCTGAAGAAGACCGCCAAGATTACGATCAAGGAAGATGTGCTGAAC
>JBAQPK010000592.1:0-1892 GCA_049305715.1 Desulfuromonadaceae bacterium
GTTAAATCGCAAGGAGAAGTGTTTAAAGGCATAGAAAAGGCATTGAAAGAAAAACTTTGATGAATCCAAAGTATGAAATCATTTGGACTGATGTTGCGGAAAACGATCTCAAGGATATTATCGAATATATTTATATAGATAACCACAAGAATGCATTAACGGTACTAAAAAATGTCAAACAAAGCGCATCAAATCTCTACACCCTTCCTGAAAGAGGCCGAATTGTTCCAGAGCTTCAAGAACAAGGAATATTACAATACAGAGAATTAATTATCCCGCCATGGCGACTAATTTACAGAATCGACGAGCGAAAAATATATGTTTTATCGGTAATCGATTCACAGCGGAATGTTGAAGATATCCTGTTGTCAAGATTGGTTGGCAGATAAGATAGAAGCTGCGAACAACGGTATGAAGCGCGACGGCAAAAAACCGCCAAAAATAAGGGGCCAGATTCAATACTGTTCGGCATGGATATTGCCGTTTCCTATAGTGTCATGAAGCCACTGAGACGGATCGATTCCTGATGAACAACCCCTAAAACTTTTTTTGCAATTCGTGCATTTTTTGCTGGACTCGCCCGTCCTTTGCTGTTATGTTGGTGGGCATGGAACAAGCCACAGCCATAGACCAGCACCATGTCCAGCATATCCGTGCGTTACTTGCCGCCAATCCCGAGTGGCGCCGTACCCGTCTGTCCGTAGAGCTCTGCAAGTTGTGGGGCTGGCAAAGTCCCGCAGGGCAATACAAAGACATGGCTTGCCGCAGTCTCCTTTTGAAAC
This sequence comes from Desulfuromonadaceae bacterium, assembly GCA_049305715.1. Taxonomy (GTDB): domain Bacteria; phylum Desulfobacterota; class Desulfuromonadia; order Geobacterales; family Pseudopelobacteraceae; genus JACRCG01. The sequence goes on from JBAQPK010000592.1 coordinate 783, forward strand.
TGGAACGAGCCGGCGCTATTGTTTTACCCCCCCGCCAGGGGAAACGCACTTTTCATTCGCGTCCGTCTTATCCCACCGTCCCTCACCGGCAAGAAACGATCAGCGACCATCTCAAAGGGTTGGTTCCTCTCCAGATCACCGTTGTGAGCCAGGATAGGTCGGATTATAAACTATTCAACTGCCTGTTGTCACAATATCATTACCTGAGTTACCGGGGCGCCGTCGGGGAAAATCTCAAGTATCTGATCCGCGATGTTCAGGGTCGTCCTCTGGCTTGTCTCCTGTTTGGCTCCGCGGCGTGGAAAACCGCGCCACGGGATGCCTGCATCGGGTGGACACCGAAGGGCCGGGAAGGCAACCTGCGGTATCTGACGAACAACATGCGCTTCCTTATCCTGCCCTGGGTCCGGGTTCCCCATCTGGCCAGTCATATCCTCTCCCGGATCGCCCATCGCATCAGTGCCGACTGGCATCAAAAGTATGGTCATCCCGTCTATCTACTGGAAACCTTTGTTGACCGCTCCTTGTTCCGGGGCGTCTGTTATCAGGCGGCAAACTGGATACTTACCGGTCAAACCAAGGGCCGCACCCGCAATGACCGTAATCATGACATCCAGGCCCCTGTCAAGGACGTCTATGTCTATCCCCTGGTCAAGGATTTTCGCCGGAGGCTCTGTTCCTTATGAATACTTCGGAAGAACAGAAAAAAACCGGCCCACCCAAAAAACCACCAATCCGGGAGGAGGACATCAAGGGGTTCAAGTATCTTGATGCTTTCTTCAAAACATTAACTCGTCTCCATGACGTTAAAGATCATCAGAACCGGGAACTCCACTATGATCAATATCTGGCCCTGCTGCTTCTTTACTTTTTTACTCCCGTCCTCACCAGCCTGCGGGGAATCCAACAGGCTACTACACTGGAAAAAATCCAGAAACGGCTGGGCATCAAGAAGACCAGTCTTGGTTCCCTTTCCGAAGCATCTCAGGTCTTTGACGCCGAACTGCTGAAACCCCTGCTCAAGGAACTGGCCGAACAGGCCCTCCCCCGGGAAAAAGATCCCGAACTCAAACAGATTCAACAACTCATCAGGGCCGTGGATGGAACCCT
>JBAQPK010000593.1:0-1773 GCA_049305715.1 Desulfuromonadaceae bacterium
ATAATATTATTTCTGCTTCAATTCCCGTATTCCCTTAGTAAGCTCAGGAACCACTTGGAATAGATCACCAACGATACCGTAGTGCGCTACTTCGAAAATGGGCGCTTCCTTGTCTCGGTTTATGGCGATTATCAAATCGGAATCCTGCATACCCACCAGATGTTGGATTGCACCGGAGATACCGCAGGCAATATAAATCTTCGGCCGTACAGTCTTGCCTGTTTGCCCGACCTGACGGTCATGAGGCATCCAGCCGGCATCAACGGCACTTCTGGAAGCACCGACAACGCCACCCAGTTCATCGGCCAGTTCTTTAAGCATGGAGAAGTTGGCCGGGGACATCATCCCACGACCACCAGAGACGATAAATTCGGCGCCGGCAACATCCACGTGATCTTTACCCTTATTGTCCTTGATAACCTCAAGTACCTTGGTCAGAACGTCCTTTTCTTCACAAAAAAAGTTGATGTGAACAATTTCACCATTTGCACCTTCCCGCCGTTCAGGGAGAGTCATGACGTGGGGACGTACAGTTGCCATTTGCGGTCGATATTTGTCGCACATAATTGTTGCCATGATGTTCCCGCCGAAGGCGGGCCGTGTCTGCATAAGATTACGTTTGTCATCTACGGCCAAACCCGTGCAGTCAGCCGTAAGCCCAGTACCGACAACAGTTGCAACAGCGCCCGCCAAATCTCGCCCGAGTCCTGTGGCTCCCATGAGTATAATCTCGGGTTTATGGTCATTGATCAGAAAACAGAGCGCCTTAAGATAAACTTCAGTGCGATAATGTTTGAAAATCGGATCATCTAAGAGGAAAGCCTTGTCAGCGCCATAGGCGAATGTTTCATGACAGAGCTGCCCAACATTCTCGCCAAAGACTATCGCAGTAAGCTCGACATCTATCGCATCGGCCAGCTCCCGTCCTTTGCCCAGAAGTTCCCAGGAAACTCTGGCCGGTTCCCCTTCGGTTTGCTCGACGAAGACCCATACGCCACGGTAGGCAGCAAGCTTGGCCACCAAAGCCTTTGCTTCAGGGTCATCTTCATCCAGTTCACCGTCGGCTGTGTTCATGAGTTCATCAAGGGCTTTCTGTTCCTCAGGAGTAAAGAACATGTCGATTGCCTGAGCAGGACAGACCTTGACGCATTTGACGCAGCCGATGCATTTATCAGAAGCAATAATCGGCTCGCCGGCATCGTTCATGCTAATTATATTTATCGGGCAGGAGCTCTCACAACGGGCACCGCAAGCGATGCATTTCCCCTCAAGGACGTGAGCTTTGCCGCGGGGTTTTTTGATTGTTTTCTTTGCTTCAGTCATAGTTGACTCCTTCTCCTCACTCCACGTGCTTTACACCGGCAACAGATCTTTACTTAACAGTTTCTCCAGGAGCAGCCTTGCAGCTCCCTTTGGATCATTTGTTCCATCACCTATAACTTCGCCTTTTTCCCGTTCGGGTGAGAAAATTCTGCTTACCCAGGTAGGAGAACCCTTGAGACCTATGGAACTGACATCCAGCTTTAGAACCTCGTTGTTCCAGACAACAACGTCCATTTCCTGAGACTCAAGCCGCAATGGAACATTCGGATAGCGAGGCCGGTTCAATTCGCGCACTACGGTAAGCATTGCTGGCAGAGGAGCTTCGACAATTTCATGACGTCCCTCAAGCTTGCGTCTTACCTGGATCCTTTTTTTGAGCAGATCAATCATTTCTATCCGATCAACCAGGGTGAGTTGACTGTAGCCGTTCCTTGTTGCTATGCCTGGCCC
>JBAQPK010000594.1:0-3037 GCA_049305715.1 Desulfuromonadaceae bacterium
GATGTGCTCAGGGAAAAGGGAATTTACGAGCTCTGCCGACGGCTTGACATGGGGCTCATCAATTTTGAGGAGCTTCCCCCGGCGGAGTGGGTGAGAGTGAAACCGCATAACAATCACTGGCATGACGGTTTCCTGGTGGCAAAGCCGGTTCTCGACGCCGACTGCATCGTTACCACCTGCTGCCTGAAGACCCACGGCTACGGCGGGGTCTTCACCATGTCCCTCAAGCTCTCCGTGGGCATCGTGAACAAGAGCAACATGCGGGAACTCCACGCCTCCTTTCTCAGCCAGCGAAAGATGATCGCCGAGATCAATACGGCCTACACCCCGGCACTGATCCTGCTCGACGGTATCGAGGCCTTCGTGGACAAGGGACCGATGAAGGGGCCGAAAAAACGCGCTGACGTGATCCTGGCCGGCACCGACCGGATTGCCATCGATGCGGTCGGGTTGGCGATCCTCAAGGAGTTGGGCAGCAACCGCGAGATCATGGAGACGACGATCTTTTCACAGGAACAGATTGCCCGGGCCGTGGAACTGGGACTGGGGGTGCGTAATGCAAGTGAAATAGAGATCGTCACCGACGACCAGGCAGGCAGGAGTTATGCGGAAAAGCTGCGGCTGATTCTGGCGAAGGGATAGTGCCGACCACATTTCCAGCGGCAGCTCTAATAGTCAAACGGTCACGCACGTCAGTCAGCTCACGGGTTGTACGGTGTCATACCTTGCCCAGTTTTCTTTCGAGCCTTTCGACCACCTCGGCAACCGTACCTTCAATATCATCGCCATGCACGGTAAAATAAAAATACTGTCCTGTGTGGTCGGACCAATAGATGTTATCGACCCGGAGCGGCTCAAGCAGGGATTCAATCCTTTCATAGGAAATGAACGGGTCGCCGTCGGGCCACCTTCTGTCGAGCCTGGCCTGCTGGGCATCCGTCAGGGGTATCCTGTATGTTATCGAATAGACCTCTGCCTTCATCAGGGTTTGATATAGGCATTAAGTCCGATGGTTATTGGTTTGCCGTCCACTTCGGCGGCCGTAACGGCATTCCCCCGCGTGCTGGCGACTACCAGGGTTTTGCCGGATGCTGACGGCGTCGGTTTTTCCAGGTCGATTTCGATGCAGAGTTTGTTACCCTTGATTTCAACGGTCATTGCCATGGCTGCTGCTCCCTTTTCGTCGTATGTTGTTTGAAGAGCACGGCGTTTCTGTTCTTCAACCTTTCCCGTATCTTCTGCTATGAGTTTCAGCTGTTCCAATGCACTCTCCACAAAGGCTGTGGATAACCTGTTGAAAGAGAGAATGAGTCCCGTAAAATATCAAGTATTATTGGGGTCTTTACCGGTTTGCATAACGAACAAGCACAGCTCGTAACTATCTGATATTTGTGTCAATAGTTATTTTTGCCCGCATACAATCCACATCAAAACGATAGTGTATCAATGTTGCCAATGAAGACGTAACTGTGTGGATAACGTAGAGAAAAATCGGAGAAAAACCATACCTGTCAGGAGCAGATTTTAATGGTCTGCCTTTATGCATTGGCAACATCTCCGTTCTTACTCCGCAGGTTAGCCGTCTTACTTTCTGATGACACGGCTGACAGCGGCAAAATCGGACTCTCCGAGCCCTTCTGCGAGGGCTTTTTTGTAGAGTTCATTCACCGTTGCCGTCGCAAAGAGCGGCTGGCCAATCTCTTCCGCCAGCCGGAGCGCCAGGCGCAGGTCTTTCTGCATATGCTTGAGCGGAAAGGCGGTTGGAAATTCCCTGTTGGCGGCGATCTGAGGCCCCTTCAAGCGAAACATCGGATTCGAAACCGCACCGGAGTCGAGAACATCCAGAAACAGGGCCGTATCAAGGCCGCTTCCCGACGCCAGTGCCATCCCCTCGCAAAGCGCGGTCAGCATGCCGGACATCACGAGGCTGTTGGCCAGCTTCATGCGGGCCGCGTTCCCGACGTCGCCAAGAAAGAGGATCTTCTTCCCCATCGCCTCCAGGGCGGGGAGTGCCGTGTCGTACAGAGGCCGGTCACCCGCCGCCATGATCGTCAGGGTTGCGTCCTCGGCCGGTTTCCTGCTCCCGGCGACCGGCGCCTCCAGAAACAGCGCCCCCCTTTCATGTGCCAGCCGGGCCGATTCGATCGAGGTTTCAGCATCCACCGTGGACATGTCCAGATACCCCGTGCCCGACTTCAGGCCGGCAAGTAGCCCGTCCGACCCGTCCCGGACCGACAGTACGGCACGGGGGTCAGCCATCATCGCGATCACGACGTCGGAACACTCTGCCGCCATCCGGGCTGAAGCGGCGACCCCCGCCCCCATCTCTGCGAGCGCTGCACACCTCTCTGCAGAACGGTTCCATACCGTCACATCGAAACCTGCCTTGATCAGGTTTGCCGCCATCGCGCTCCCCATGATCCCCAGCCCGACAAAACCTATCTTCATCTGCTGCCTCCGTGCAATCCGGTATTTTACTTCAACAGATCAGCCTTGACGGCGTCATCAACCAAATATCCGATCAGCATAGCTCCAGCTGCCCGATGACTGGCGGCAGCCGTTTGGGCGCCTTGATCCGCAGCTGTTTGTTGACGTTCATCCGTCCGAACACCACCTGAATATCACCGACCGATACGCCGAACTCTTCTGCCAGAAAACGGACCATATGGTCGGTCGCCCTCCCGGCGCGCGGCACCGCCGTGACACTGACGCAGAGCTGATGACCCTTCACCTTGCCGACGGCGTCCCGTTTCGCATTGGGCGTGCCGAGAATATTGAGCACCAACGTATCACCTTCCCACGTACAAAACGGTTTCTTCATTGTTTCTCCAGAAGTCAGCGGAGGGATGTGGCAGAAGCTACGGCAGCACCACCAGCAGCACCCCGCCCGCCAGCACGGTCAGATTGCACACCGCCGAAACGGCGTGAAGCCTGGAAAAATCCTTCCGCAGCGGATCCTCCTTGCTGGTCGTTTCGAAGGAGACGATCCGGCGCTTCAGTTCCGCGGCGCGCGGCTCAACGTAGAACGCCTGGAATG
>JBAQPK010000595.1:0-1750 GCA_049305715.1 Desulfuromonadaceae bacterium
GGGTGAGCCCATTAGGGGTCGTTATGCCGCGAGTTTGATTATGTTGCGGGATCATGACCCAACATACCCCGCAACCCCGCCCTTCGCATACGCGAAATACCCCGCCTGCTCCCCTGCCGCCATTACCCCGCCGGGGGATTTTACCCAGCGGCAAGATGTCCTCGCCTTATCCTTAATCCTTGCGTCTCTCCCTCTTCCATCCTTCATGGGCGGAAGTGGGAGAGGGATTTATCGCGGCTTGCCGCCGAAGCTGATCCACCCGTTGCATTCCCATGGAAACTGAGCGAAAAAGAAGGATTGAGCGTGAAATGCCCTAAGGCGGCATTGTTTGCACGGCTTTTGGGAGTAAAGAAAGCAAGGCTCGGAGCGGCAATCTCCGAGCCTTACCAAGATGAGCTACCGAACGGGTCGGAAGCCCGAACAACCGAATCTATTTTAATCAAGCCTCCGACACGCTGCAAGCTCGAAGTCGGGAGGCGCGGCAAATCTCCGTTCTGCTCCAGATTCAGTGTCGTTGGTGCGGGTGCTTCTTTTGTGTATGCCGCGGTTGCTGGCGTGGCCAGGCCTACTGCTCCGACAGGTGCCGTATGCTGGGCCGCAGACAATCGCACAGGCAGGCGCAGAGTCGCTACCGCAAAACCGACAAGGGAAAAAAGGCCCACCGGCAGGCCGAAAACCGTCGCCGTCATGGAATCCGTCAAATAGCGTTAAAAAAGATGGATGATGCTACTTCCACACCCGCCCGGTTTCAGTGTAGGGAATCATCCAGACCCAACGACAACTCCACCGCATCCAGGTGTCGGTTTTGCGGGCTGGAGGGTGTCGTGGCTCACCGATTCAGGAGGAGAGGGTACGGCAGGCGTGCCGTTGGATCCCAAAAAGGTCACAATCGACGGAGGTGACAGGATGAAAAGAAGGTTTTCCGACCAGCAGCTCCATGAACTTCGAAACTTGATCCCCATCGACTGGCTGATTGAAAAGCAGTTGCTGATTCCAAGCAAGCTCTCGGAAGGATTTTTCCGTTTTCTCTGTCCCCTTTGCGGAGAATTTCGGACCGCCACCCATCCCAAAACCAACCTGGCAAGGTGCTTCCGATGCGAAAGGAACTTCAATACCATAGACATGGTAATGCTTTGCAGGAACCTGAGCTTTGTCGAAAGCGTCGAGTTTCTCAATGCCTGCCGAAATAAGGTTGCCGCGAGTGGAAATGATGGCCGGTCAAGAAATCTTCCTCAACCTCGGTCCACTCATCGACGGTCCAGCCGTTAAGGGCCGCGTCCCTGATGTTCCACTCACACCAGCCAAGGTTGGACGGACATGAACGATGAATCCCCGATAAATCTTGCCCAGGCCATGGACGAGTATCTGCTCTGGATGGTTGAAGCCGGCTACAGCTCATCCACGGTCTCTCACTATGAGCGGTTGTTAAAGCATTTTGCCGCTTTCGTGGCGGATCGCGAAATTGACCACGGCTCGGTTTTCACGATTGCCACCTTGAAAGCTTTCGAACAGGAATTTGGACTTGCACTGAGCGCGCAAGCAATCAAAGGGCTTGCCCGCTATCTTTATGGGCAGAAGAAGCTATCCGTGCCCATTGGGACATCCCCGCCAAGACTCCCGGCCATTTATGAACAATATCTGCTTTATTATGGCAAAACTCGCCAGGTGGGCCACGACATGATCCGCCTGGCAAGAAGGGTGCTGACGGCTTTGTGCCGCCATCTTGAAAGACAAAACATCGATCTTCCCG
>JBAQPK010000596.1:0-4815 GCA_049305715.1 Desulfuromonadaceae bacterium
CAGATCCCCTGGAGCAGCGATATCGAACGTGACGCCATCCAGTGGTCCCATGACAAAAGCAAGCGTTGCGGCCGTACCGCCTACCAGTTTGCCAAAAACTGGGTGGGTCGCTTCCTGCTGACGTCAACAAAAGCATAATTTTTTTGACCGCACATTTTGCTTGCCTTTTTCATTCGTCCTCCCTATATTGAAATTCATGTTCAATAGGGAGGGCGAATGATTCTCGAAAAAAAGAGGATGTTCAATAATTTTGCAGCATCCAAAGGTCTTCGCTCAACTCGTCAGCGTGACATCATTCTCGACATATTCCTCTCCACCCATCAGCACGTCAGCGTTGAAGAACTCTACCTCAAGATAAAGTCCAGCAATCCCGGCATCGGCCAGGCAACTGTCTACCGCACGCTCAAACTGTTCGCCGAGGCCGGCCTGGCGCGCGAGATTCTGCTGCACGACGGCCAGACCCGTTATGAACATGTTGTTGCCGGTGAGCATCACGACCACCTGGTTTGTACCGGCTGCAACTCGATTATCGAATTCGAGGACGAAACCATCGAAAAACTGCAGGACGAAATAGCTGTTCGTCACGGGTTTCTGATCAAGAACCACAAGTTGGAGATTTACGGCCTCTGCGCCAAATGCAGAAGATAGGCTGCGTATTGTCCAGTCCCTCACCCATGCGGAGAGGGGTTTTTTTTAGCAGTTAACTGAAAATGAATATCAAAAGCATAACAAGGAAGAAAACCATGTCCACATGCTGCAGCAAACAGACTGAAGTAAATTTCAGCGGCAATGCAAAAAAAGTCGCCCTGGTGGGGAACCCCAATGTCGGCAAGAGCGTCCTGTTCAATGCACTGACCGGCGCATACGTCACGGTTTCCAATTATCCCGGTACCTCGGTGGAAGTCGCGCGTGGGAGCGCTGTCATCAGCGGGCAGCAGTGGCAGGTGATCGATACCCCCGGCATGTACGCGATCCATACGATTACCGAGGAGGAGCGTGTGGCCCGGGAGATTCTGCTGCACGAAACTCCCGACGTGGTGATTCACGTCCTGGATGCCCGTAACCTGGAGCGGATGCTGGCGATGACGATCCAGCTGATCGAGGCCGGTCTGCCGGTGATCCTGGTGGTCAACATCATGGATGAAGCCGAGCGGATGGGGCTCGCCATCGACCTGAAGCTTCTGCAGCAGAAACTTGGCATACCGGTCATCGGGGCTGCTACAGCCCGTAAACGCGGCATCGACGAGATTCGCTCGGCAATGAATGCCTATCGCTGCGCCTGCGAGCAAGAGCGCTTTGAATACAGCCGGCTGCTTGAGCGTGACATCAGCGAGGTTGCCTGCATGTTGAGTGGAGAATACATCCTCTCCCGGCGCGCTCTGGCCCTGCTGCTGCTGCAGCAGGATGAGGAGATCACCGAACTGGTGCGTCACCGCGAGGGGGACGGCTTTGCTCCCCTGGCGGAGAAGGTTCGCGAGATCGCCTTCGAACGCCGTGAATCGTTTCATCTCGACCTGTCACTGGAGCGCAACGAGATGGTCCGGCGGATCGTGAACGGCGTCTTCAACGCCCCGGAAAAGCGGGTGGTGACGTTGGCAGAGCGCCTTTCGCGTCTGGCGGTACGGCCATTGACCGGCATCCCGATGCTGCTGATTGTACTCTACTTCGGACTCTACCAGTTTGTCGGGGTCTTCGGCGCCGGTACCGTGGTGGACTTTCTTGAAGGGAAGCTCTTTGAAGAAATGTTCAATCCCTGGATAATCGAAGTAGTTAAAAACATAATTCCCTGGGTGATAATCCAGGAGCTGTTCGTCGGCGAATACGGCATCATCACCCTCGGAATCCGCTACGCGGTCGGCATCATCCTGCCGATCGTGGCGACCTTCTTCATCTTTTTCTCCTTTCTTGAGGATACCGGCTACTTCCCTCGCCTGGCGCTGCTGGTGGACCGCATCTTCAAACATTTCGGCATGAGCGGCCGGGCGGTGATCCCGATGGTGCTCGGCTTCGGCTGCGACACCATGGCCACCATGGTTACCCGCACCCTGGAGACGACCCGTGAGCGGATCATCGCCACCATACTCCTGTCGCTGGCGATCCCCTGCTCGGCACAACTCGGGGTGATCATGTCGCTTCTCTCCAAGTTTCCCGGCGCACTGGCGGTATGGGGCGGCTGCCTGCTCCTGCTGTTCATCGCCGTCGGGATGCTCTCGGCAAGAATCCTCCCCGGCGAGGCGCCGATGTTTTATATGGAGATCCCTCCGATGCGCCTCCCCCAGTTCGGCAACGTCGTCACCAAGACGTATACCCGCATGCAGTGGTACTTCATGGAGATCCTGCCGCTGTTCGTGATCGCTTCAGTGCTGCTCTGGTTGGGGAAAATCACCGGCTTCTTCGAAAAAATGATCACCGCCATGACCCCAGTGATGGCCTCGATCGGTCTGCCGAAAGAAACGGCGGTGGCGTTCATCTTCGGCTTCTTCCGCCGTGACTACGGTGCTGCCGGGCTGTACGAGCTGCAGACCAAGGGGCTGATGGATGCCCGTCAGCTGACCGTGGCCGCCGTGACCCTGACGCTCTTTATTCCCTGTGTCGCTCAGTTCCTGATCATGAAGAAAGAGCGGGGGTGGAAGGTGGCCGGCGCCATCGGCGTTTTCGTCAGCCTGTTCGCCTTCGGCAGCGGCTATGTGTTGAACAAGGCGTTGCTGGTAACGGGGCTGTTGTCATGATCTGCGGCTTCTGCGGATTTGAATTCGACGAAGAGAGCGGCAAGAAGGGGTGCGGCGGCTGTTCCGGCGGATGCCACAGTGTTCACTGCCCGCGCTGTAACTACAAGAACCCGCTGGAATCCGGCGTGGTCAAAAAGCTGAAAACAATCTTTGGAAAGAATGTAACTGATAAAGGAGACAAGGGATGAAACTTTCGGAAAAGTCAGAAGAGATTCTTGAGGCGTTGTGGGTTGCGGTGGAAGAGGATGGTGCGGCATTTCTCGATCCCGAAAAGCTGGGAATCCCCGCGGATGATCCGGCCTATGCGGAACTGACCGGCCATGCCATGATCGAAATCCGTCAGGGAATGATCTATTTCCGCCCCGAAGGTCTCAACGAGGGGAAGATGACGATTCGTCGCCACCGCCTTGCGGAGCGGTTGATGATGGATGTGCTCAATATCCGCGGTGACGACGGGGAATTCAAGGCGTGCCAGTTCGAGCATCTGCTCAACGAGGGCGCCGACGTCAAAGTCTGCACGATGCTCAATCATCCGACGACCTGCCCCCACGGCAAGCCGATCCCGCAGGGGGAGTGCTGCCACCGGGCGAAGGCCGACGGTGATCTGGGGGTAGTGCCGCTGACCGAATTCAAATCGGGACAGGAGGGGGAGATCGCCTACATCCAGACGGATGACAACAAGAAGATGCAGAAGCTGATGGCGATGGGAGTTCTGCCTGGCAACAAGATTGTGCTGGTGCAGGCGTACCCGTCATACATCTTCCGGGTCGGCTATTCGGAGTTTGCCATCGACACTAATCTGGCCAAAGAAATTTTTGTACGGAAGTAGACGGGGAGCGTAACGGTCGGGGGCGGACCGGCCTGTTGTCAGGGCCGGCCAACCCTCGACCCGCAGCTAAGGTTAATCGATTAGTTTTTCCCGGCGCCTTGTCTGATGCCCCAAGCCAGATTCTTCAGCTGGATTGTCTGGCGGTACCGATGTCAGCCTGGATTTCTGCGAGCATATCCAGAGCAAAATTTTTCGCCCGTCCGCCGGGTGCGATCATGCCGTACGCGATTGCTTCCCGCAGTTCTGCCTCGGTGGCTCCTTCCGACTTCGCGACCGCGAAGTGTTTTTTTAGTCAAGTCGGACATCCAACTGCAACGGCGCACCCAACCCTGATCAGTTCGCGTATCCTGCCGTCAAGCACCTCTTCGTACTCGTAATCGAGAAATTTCTTCCTGATGTTCATGGTGGCTCTCCCGTAATAATTATTTACTGTTCAATGGGTTTTGATTCAGCTTTTACGCAAGCTATCTCGACGAAATGTATTTTTTTAACCCTATTTCGAATAAATTCCGTCTTACGTCATTTTGAATGTTGCACGATCAAATATGAAAGCCTTGTATTCCAAACTCGCCCTCCCTGTACAACTGATTTCCCCTTATTCAGGTTCCAACTCAGCCTCCATACCGAACGGCGCAACGAGCGATGCTTCTTCAGGCTCGGCGTCGAACTCCTCCGCATCGACATACGGCTCCATTCTGTGGCCAAGAAAGGAAATGACCTTGCCAGAAAGAAGCCCCGTGGCAGCGGCGAGGAGCGCCGTAACCGCAATGCCGGCCAACTGGGCGCCGCTGTCGATACCCGAAATCACGAAAAGGGCGGCGAGGCCGCCAAAGATGCCGGGCAGGCCATGAAGATAGAGGACGCCGCAGGTGTCGACCTTTTGGATCGTGTCAGTGAGCTTCCCCTGGACGACGGCGAACCCGAAAGTGGATACGATGCCGGCCAAGACGCCAATGGAGAAGGCTGCGGCGGGTGAGGCGAGGTCGCAGGTCGAGCCGATGGCGACTCCGCCGGCCAGGGTTGCATTGGCGATGTCCGCCGCCGATATTTTCCCTCTCAGTTTGACCGTGGCGAAATAAGTGGCGAGAGTCGATCCGCAGAGGGCCAGGATGACGTTGACGGCGGTCTTGGGAACGTCCGCCGGTGAGACAAGGGCGGCACAGAAACTGGGCCAGAACACCCAGAGGACCATGCTCCCCAGCAGTGAATACCGGTCGCTTGTTTCGTCGCACTCGATAGGAGTCTCGTATTCCTTCT
>JBAQPK010000597.1:0-1839 GCA_049305715.1 Desulfuromonadaceae bacterium
CAACAATATCCACACCCTGGCTTTTGGCAAAGCCTGATGCCGCCGGGGTGGGTTTACCATGTGCGTCAAAGGCCACCCGCTTGGCAGGCCCCAGCTTTTCCAAGACGCAATCTTCCTGTCTTTCCGCTACATCTGTGACGGCAAGAAATAGTCGCCGGGGCGTGGCCATGACCTTGATTTCGCCATGCCTGATCAGGGCTGTGGTGAATCCCTTGCGAAGCGTGACTTCCATATCCTGCATCGCCTGGGGTAAAAAAGCGGCGGGAATCTCTTCCGTGCCAATCTCCAGCAATAGTTCTTTGCCCATCAACAATCCCTTTAAAAATAATCAGCCGCAACTCAGCAGGGGAAAACCCATGGCCTCGCGCTGCTTTAAGTAACCCTCGGCGCTCAGCCGCGCCAGATTTCTCACCCGGCCAATGTAGCTGGTGCGCTCCGCGACACTGATCGCCCCGCGGGCATTCAGGATATTGAAAATATGCGAACATTTGAGACAGTAGTCATAGGCCGGTAAAACCAGGCCCTCGGCAATCAGCGCGGCGCCCTCTTTTTCGTACATATCAAAGCGTTGCCGCAATATCTCGACATCGGCTTTCTCAAAATTATGCACCGAATATTCCACTTCCCCCTGGTGGTGGACATCCCCATATTTGAGCAGGTCGTTCCATTTCAGGTCATAGACGTTGTCAATGCCCTGGATATACATGGCGATGCGCTCGATGCCGTAGGTCAACTCGGCGCTTACGGGTTTGAGATCCAAGCCGCCCGCCTGCTGAAAGTAGGTGAACTGCGATATCTCCATGCCGTCCAGCCACACTTCCCACCCTAATCCCCAGGCGCCCAGCGTCGGAGACTCCCAGTCATCCTCGACAAAGCGGATATCATGATCCAGGGGATCGATGCCGAAACTCCTTAAAGAATCGAGGTATAGTTCTTGGATATTCAAAGGTGAAGGTTTAATGATGACCTGATATTGATAGTAGTGCTGGAGGCGATTGGGATTTTCGCCATAACGTCCGTCCGTGGGCCGTCGCGACGGTTGCACGTAGGCCGCCCGCCAGGGTTCAGGGCCGAGGGCGCGGAGGAAAGAGGCCGGATGAAAAGTGCCGGCCCCCACTTCCATATCGTAGGGTTGCTGAATGACGCAACCTTGGCTTGCCCAATATCGCTGCAAAGCGAAGATCAATTCCTGAAATGTCAACGGCGCCTCCTGACGAATCTTTTCCATGGAGCGGGATTAGCACGGGGCCAAGCGCCTGTCAATACAGAATGAACTGAGAAAAGGTTATCAGGGCATATAGACATCGCAATAAAATGGTGAACTAGTACTAAGGTACAATAGATTATAAAAAAAAGATGCCTATAGTAAACTCAAACCAACAGTTACAATTTTTCCAACCTTAAGGAGGATTCAATAATGGCCGGCAATGCGAATACAACAGGAACGGGAAGCGGAAATCAGGTGGTAGGCAAGGTTTTTATTCTTTATGGAACGGTAAAAGCCACGTCGCAGGATGGGACGGTAAGGGTACTTGCGCCAAACAGCCCGATTTTTGCTCATGACCAGATTATCACCGAGAGTGACGGCAGCGTTTCCATCATCATAGACGGATTAAACGGCACCTCGCCGACCCAGTTGGATATCGGCAGAATGAGCAATGTGACGATAGACGAGGATGTTTATGCGGGCGCATCGACAGGCGCGGCGGCGGAGGCTGCCGCCGAGGCCGAACAGATTCAGCAGGCCCTCTTAGCCGGTGATAAGCCCATTGAACTGGAAGCCACTGCCGCCGGTAGCGGCGGCGGGGCAATCACGGCGCCCTTCAGCTTATCTCTGAC
>JBAQPK010000598.1:0-7523 GCA_049305715.1 Desulfuromonadaceae bacterium
GTGTACTGTGTGCGAAAAATAAATGAACCGTCCGGTTTACCGGACATTTCAATATGGGATAATTATTCAAATCGCGGAATCTTTGAAAAACAGTCTTTTCTGGACCTTGATACCGGAAAAGCGATCATGATTTATGCCAACGGCTATGTTGAAGCCGGCGAATTTTTTGCCAGCATCAACCGGTATCGGGAGGCGATTATAATGTTGGAGAGGGCTGAACGGATATCACCGGAGATGCGGGCTTCTGTCGAACAGATCCGGATGCGATATGGCCTGGGACTCTGAGTTGATGCCGGCTGTGCATGGAAAAGCCGGTGTCGCTTGTATCACCGGCAAGCGGTAAAGGGTCTGGGCGTCGCCCGGCCGGAAACATCACGAGTGTGGTGTGCAGCGGTTCCCGACAACCGATAGTTTCCTTATCTACATCTTGACAACAACCGGTATTCTTCCTAGTATGGCGGTCCATACATATAAACGGAGCAATCATGCAGTCAAACAGGCTGGGAGAAATCCTTGTAAAAAACAATCTGATTAGCCGCGATCAGTTAGGTAAGGCGTTAGAAGAACAGAAGCTTTCCGGCAATCAGCTCCGTCTCGGCTCAATTTTGATTAATCTGAAGCTTCTTACCGAAGTACAACTCACCTCTTTTTTATCCAAACAGTATGGTGTCCCGAGTGTTAATCTTTCCGATTATGAAATAGATCCCGTAGTCATAAAAATCATTCCGCCCGAAGTCGTTCAGAAGTATCAGCTTTTGCCTGTCAACAGGGCAGGTGCGACCCTGATAGTTGCCGTAAGCGATCCATCAAACCTGTTTGCAATTGAAGACATTAAATTTATGACCGGCTACAACATTGAAATGGTTGTAGCGTCGGAACGGGACATCAAGGCCTCGATAGACAAATATTATGATCAGTCGGCTTCGCTGGCAGACGTCATGGAAAACCTGGACGTCGAGGATTTTGAAATTGTTGACGAGAATGAGCAGATCGACGTCGGTTCCCTTGAGCGTGCAACGGAGGATGCTCCGGTTGTTAAGATGGTCAACGCCATTTTGCAGGATGCAATCCGGAAAAAAGCGAGCGATATTCACATAGAACCGTACGAAAAAATGTTCAGAGTACGCTTCCGGATTGATGGCGTTCTCTACGAAATCATGAAGCCACCGCTCAAGTTGAAGAATGCAATAACTTCGCGTATCAAGATCATGGCGGAACTCGATATCGCCGAGCGCCGCCTTCCGCAGGACGGCCGTATCAAAATCAAACTGGGCGGCGGCAAAGACATGGATTTCCGTGTTTCATGTCTTCCAACACTGTTCGGCGAGAAGATCGTCATGCGTCTTCTTGATAAAGGCAACCTGCAAACTGATTTGACCAAACTTGGGTATGAGCCTGAGGCCTTAGCACATTTCATGCGTGAAATACACAAGCCGTTCGGCATGGTGCTGGTTACCGGGCCAACCGGAAGCGGCAAAACTGTATCGCTCTATTCCGCAATATCCGAACTGAATAAAGTATCGGAAAATATTTCCACTGCCGAAGATCCGGTCGAATTCAACTTTGCCGGCATAAACCAGGTTCAGATGCATGAAGACATCGGCCTCAATTTTTCGGCTGCGTTACGTTCATTCCTGCGTCAGGATCCTGACATAATCATGATCGGTGAAATTCGCGATTTCGAAACCGCTGAAATTGCCATCAAGGCAGCTTTGACCGGTCATATGGTCCTCTCGACACTGCATACCAATGATGCCCCGGCCACCATTAACCGCCTGCTCAACATGGGGATTGAACCGTTTCTGGTCGCTTCAGCGGTGAATCTGATTACCGCCCAGCGTTTGGCCCGTCGTGTCTGCGGTGAGTGCAAGCAGCCGGAGGAAATCCCGGTACAAGCCTTGATCGATGCCGGTGTCCCGCCGGACGAAGCGCCGTCATGTGTCTGCATGCGCGGAAAGGGATGCCCGGCTTGCAACAACACCGGGTATAAGGGGCGTGTCGGTTTCTATCAGGTTATGCCGATGCGCGAGGAAATCAAGGAGCTGATTTTAAATGGCGCCAACACAGCTGAAATTAAACGGGAATCCATGCGAATAGGCATCAAAACAATGCGTCAGTCCGGCTTGACAAAGCTTAAGGAGGGAGTGACCTCCTTCGAAGAAGTGTTGAGAGTAACTGTTTCTGACGACTAAACAAGGAGCGTGCGATGCTCAACCTTCACCAGCTACTGAAGATACTCGTGGAATCAAATGGTTCCGACCTTCACATAACAACCAATTCACCACCGCAAATGCGTGTTGACGGGCACCTGACGCCCATGGATTTCCCCCCCATGAATCAGGTCGATACGAAGCAGCTCTGTTATAGTGTGCTTACGGATGCACAAAAGCACAGATTTGAAGAAGAGAATGAACTGGATCTTTCTTTCGGAGTAAAGGGCCTTTCACGCTTCCGGGGAAATATGTTCATTCAACGGGGTGCAGTGGCAGGCGTTTTCAGGGTTATCCCGTATAAAATCCTGACGTTTGAAGAATTAAACCTGCCGCCGATTGTACCGGAGCTGGCTGCGCGGCCTCGCGGTCTTATTCTGGTGACCGGCCCTACCGGAAGCGGCAAGTCTACGACCCTGGCATCTATTGTCGAGTATATCAACATCAACCGGCGCGAGCATATTGTCACCATCGAAGACCCGATTGAATATCTGCACCCTCACAAAGGCTGTCTTGTAAATCAACGGGAGGTGGGCGCCGATACCAAAGGTTTTAAAAACGCGTTGAAGTATGTGTTGCGTCAGGATCCTGACGTTGTTCTGGTCGGCGAATTACGCGATCTGGAAACTATTGAAGCGGCACTTACCCTGGCTGAAACTGGCCATCTCTGTCTTGCCACACTGCACACCAACTCATGCGCCCAGACCATCAACCGTGTGGTTGACGTATTTCCCCCCTACCAGCAGACTCAGATCAGGGCGCAGCTATCTTTTGTGCTTGAGGGTGTAATGTCACAAACATTAATTCCCAGAATGGGTGTAAAAGGTCGTGCTCTGGCCCTGGAGATCATGGTGCCGAATGCCGCTATCCGGAATCTGATTCGCGAGGACAAGGTTCACCAGATCTATTCACAGATGCAGATCGGTCAGGAAAAGTTCGGTATGCAGACCATGAATCAATCTCTTTTCACACTCTTTCAGAAGCGGATGATTTCGCTTGAGGAAGCGCTTGGCCGTTCGCAGGATCCGGAAGAACTCAAACAGATGATCAGCAACCCTGCAGGTATGCAGCGCAGGCCCCAGATGCACTGAATTGATGGAGGAGAACCGTAATGCCGAAATTTAACTGGGAAGCCCGTACGAGAAGCGGTGGCACGCAAAAAGGTGTTATCGAGGCGGCAACTGTTGATATTGTTGAGGCACAGCTCAAAAAGTATGGCTTCAGTAATATAACAATAAAGGCAGAATCCAAGGGGTTGAGTTTTAATTTGCCGAAATTCGGTGGTGCTTCAAAGATTGACGAAAAGGACCTGGTTGTATTCACACGTCAGTTTTCGACCATGATCGATTCCGGATTGCCGCTCGTTCAATGTCTCGAAATACTGGCAAGCCAGCAGGAAAGCAAGGCCTTTCAGGAGATATTGTACAAGGTAAAGGACAGTGTCGAGAGCGGCTCTACGTTTGCCGAAGCCCTTGGCAAGCATCCGAGGGCTTTTGACCAGCTGTTTGTCAACCTTGTTGCAGCCGGTGAAATCGGCGGGATTCTGGATACCATTTTAACACGGCTGGCCGCCTATATTGAAAAGTCGATGAAGTTGAAAAAACAGATCAAAGGCGCCATGGTCTACCCGATCACAATCATGTCTATTGCTGTCGTGGTTGTCGGGGTCATTCTGGTTTTTGTTATTCCGACCTTTGCAAAAATGTTCATTGAGTTCGGTGGTGAATTACCGGCGCCAACCAAGTTTGTTATCGCTCTCAGTAACTTTCTGGTCAAATATATATTTGTATTGATTGGTGGTTTCTACGCGATTGTCTGGCTGATTAAAAAATACTATTCAACTCCTGTCGGGCAGAAGAATATCGACCAGATGGCTCTCAAAGCTCCTATAGTCGGACCGCTGATCAGGAAGGTTTCCGTGGCGAAGTTCACCAGAACGCTGGGAACGATGATCAGTTCCGGTGTACCGATTATGGACGGACTTGAAATAGTTGCCAAAACAGCCGGCAATAAGATTGTCGAAGAGGCCATCTATGCTGTCCGTCAGGCAATTTCGGAAGGTAAGACCATGGCGGAGCCACTCGCTGCCTGCGGCGTTTTTCCACCGATGGTGGTTTCAATGATCTCCGTTGGAGAAGCGACCGGAGCCATGGACACAATGTTGAACAAAATTGCCGATTTTTATGATGACGAGGTTGACGATGCCGTTGGCGCCATGACCGCCATGATGGAGCCGTTGCTGATGGTGTTTCTCGGCACGACCGTCGGCGGGCTGGTAGTCGCCATGTATCTTCCGATCTTCAAACTGGCGGGGGCCGTCGGCGGTTGATCATGGGTTCTGAACGAAGGCTCAGGCTCTTCATCTACGCCAGGATAATTGTTTCCTTTCTTTTTCTGGCAACAACACTGATTCTCGAATACCAAAACTCTTCTGTCGGAATTGAACGCTATCAGCCTGGTGTTATCAGGTTGATGGCGTTTTCTTTTGTATTCTCGGTAATTTCGCTGTTTGCCCTGAAAAAACAACGGTTCACCCAGTTTCTTACCAATCTCCAGGTCATCTGGGATCTATCGTTTGTCACCGTGCTTGTGCTTTTTACCGGAGGAATTCTCAGCCCGTACTCATTTTTATACCTGCTGTCGATAATGATTGCCGGAATGCTGCTTGGACGGCGCCAAGCGCTTTATACCGCGTCACTGTGCGGAATTTTGTACGGTGCAATTCTTGATTTCCAGTATTTCGGTTATCTTTCATTCATCGGCCTAAACCAGGAAGATGCCCACCAATTCGGCGCATTACGGCTGTTTTATACAATATCATATAATCTGATTGCCTTTGGTTTGACCGCTTTTATTACCGGACTATTAGCGGAACGTGCCCGCTTGAGCGAAGAGGCCCTCAAGCGCTCATCCATCGACTATTCCGAGCTCGCTCAGTTGAACGCCGCCATTGTTGCTCATAGTGACAGCGGCCTGCTGACCACAACAGTTGCCGGTCGTATCCGGGTTTTTAACCCGTATGCCGAAGTCATTGCCGGACTCAGGCAGTCCGATGCTTATGATATGCAGATTGAAACGGTATTTCCACAGTTGTCCGTTCTTATCAATCCTGACAGCCACTCGATAAATCGGGAGTTTGAGTATCAGGCGTCAGGCGGCACCGTCATGACCCTGGGATATCGAATTGATCCATTTAGTGACGGTAACGGAGTGCTGACCGGTTATATCGTGAACTTCAGGGATATCACCAATATCCGCCGCATGGAAGTGGCGCTGAAAAAAGCGGATCGACTGGCGGCGCTTGGCGAGCTTTCGGCACGCATGGCCCATGAAATCCGGAATCCACTTGCCGCCTTGTGCGGATCGGTTCAGCTGCTGTCCAGTGCCGCGGATATTCAGGAACATGATGCCCGGCTTCTGGCAATTGTTACCCGGGAGGCAGAGCGACTCGATGTTTTGATATCAGAATTTCTGATGTATGCACGTCCCGCTGCGCCGTATCTAGAACGGATCACGTTGCATCCGTATATCGAAGAAGAGTTCATTTTCCTTGCCCACGATCCTCGTTTTACCAATATTTCGCTGCAAAATCTCATACCGAGATCGTCAGAAGTTCGGGCTGATCCGAATCAGCTCCGCCAGGTCATCATCAATCTTTTGCAAAACGCCGCCGAAGCAATGCCGGATGGGGGAATAATACGAATTGAAAGCAGCTTAACTTCTGCCGCCGCCATCATCAGCATAACCGATAACGGCGCCGGGATAGGGGAGGATGCCGCTCAGCACATTTTTGAACCCTTCTGGACCACCAAGCCCGCTGGAACCGGGCTCGGTTTGTCGATCAGCTACCGAATTGTTGAAGCACACGGCGGGTCCCTGACGGTAGAATCACCCCCTGCCGGCGGTTGCAGATTCGTTATCACGCTGCCGGTCCTTTAATCAATGGCTATTCCGATATCATACAGCCTCCGCAATCTTGCCACCCGCAAATTAACAACATTTTTAACCGCTTCAGGAATGGCTTTGGTCGTTTTTGTCTTTGCCTCTATTCTGATGTTGTCGGCAGGATTGGAAAAAACACTGATTGAAACCGGTTCTGACGATAACGTTATCATTACACGTAAAGCCGCCAACTCCGAGGTGCAAAGCGGTGTCGAGCGGCTCCAGGCAGCCATTATCGAGAGCCTGCCCGATATTGCGACCGACAGTCTGGGAGAGCCCCTGCTGGCCAAGGAGCTGGTGGTGCTGATCAGCCTCCCGAAAAGGGGGAGTGACAAGCCGGCCAACGTTGTCATACGCGGTATACAGCCGGCTTCACTGCAGCTGAGGCCACAGGTTATTTTACGGGAAGGGCGGATGCCCAGACCCGGCTTGTCCGAAATCATGGCAGGCAGCAGCATCGCAGCACGATTCAAAGGGGGGGGGATTGGCGAAACCCTTCGCTTCGGTATGCGTGACTGGACAGTGGTCGGGGTGTTTGATGCAGGCGCGACCGGCTTCAGTTCCGAAATATGGGGGGATGCGACTCAGCTGATGCAGGCGTTTCGCCGGCCTGTATACTCTTCGCTGACCTTTCGCTTGCGCGACAGCGCCGAATTTCCCGCGGTTAAGGCCAAACTGGATGCAGATCCCCGCCTTACTGTTGATGTGCGCCGCGAAACACGCTATTACCGTGACCAGTCGGAAGCGATGGCAAAATTTCTCCGGATTCTTGGTCTGTCCCTGACGGTTATCTTTTCAGTCGGTGCGATCATCGGCGCCATGATCACCATGTACGCTGCCGTGGCCAACAGGGTAGCAGAGATCGGTACTCTTCGCGCGCTCGGTTTTCAAAGTTCAAGCGTGCTGGCGGCATTTCTGCTTGAATCGCTGTTCCTGGGGCTGACCGGCGGTATCAGCGGGCTGTTCTGTGCTTCATTTATGCAGCTTATCACCATTTCTACCATGAACTGGCAGACCTTTTCAGAGCTGGCATTTTCATTTACACTGACATTTGATATTGCCTGGAAATCACTGCTCTTTTCAGTTGCGATGGGATTTATCGGCGGTGTCATACCTGCCATCAGGGCAAGCCGGCTCAAGATTGTTGACGCACTCCGGGAACATTGATATATCCTGTATTTCAGCATTCCCTTGACAGCAGCAGGCTGCTCTGGTAATCAGATATGCATCTAGGGCGTTTAGCTCAGCGGGAGAGCACTGCCTTCACACGGCAGGGGTCGCAGGTTCGAACCCTGCAACGCCCACCATAAAAAACAGGGCCGGATCATTGATCCGGCCCTCTCGTCTTTGGCCTTTTACTAGATATTTGAG
>JBAQPK010000599.1:0-3227 GCA_049305715.1 Desulfuromonadaceae bacterium
CTGGTGCTCTGGGGTGGGGGAATTCAGGTAGGACTTACCATAGGACTTGTAGCGCTGGTGTCTGCTCTGGCGGGTTTCACTCCGGCGGAGTCTGTTTTTTTCGGCTTTCTGGTCTCCCTCTCGAGCACCGCCATACTCATGAAACTCCTCATGGATGCCGGTGAAATGGACACCCCCCACGGCAAGGCGGCCTTGGGGATACTTATCTTCCAGGATCTGTGTGTCGTTCCGCTGATGCTTTTCGTCCCGTTTCTTGGGGGAGGGGGCGATGGCATCGCCGATGTGGCTCTGATTTCTGCCAAAGCCGCGGTCGTTGTCGTAATCGCGCACTTTGGATCACGTTTCGCCGTGCCGTGGATATTCAGCCAGGTCGTGCGCACCAGAAGCAGGGAACTGTTCATACTCACCATCATTTTCGTCGGGTTCGGGACCGCATGGCTGACCGCCCAGGCCGGCCTCTCCCTTGCCCTCGGTGCGTTCATAGCCGGCCTGGCAATTTCCGAATCGGAATACAGCCACCAGGTCATGGGAGACATCATCCCGTTCAGGGACGCCTTCATAAGCCTCTTCTTCATCTCCGTCGGGATGCTCCTTAATCCAGCCTTCGTTCTCTCAAACCCCCTTACCATACTTGCCGTCGTGGCGATTATACTGGTCATCAAATTCGTGGTCGTGACAGGAGCAATCCTGCTGCTGAAATTCCCGGCACGGGTAGCCCTGACAAGCGGCCTCATGCTGGCGCAGGTTGGCGAATTCGCTTTTGTTCTCTCGCGCTCCGGCATGCAATACGGCCTTCTGTCTGAAACAACCTACCAGATATTCCTTGCGTCATCAGTCGCCACAATGGCCCTAACGCCGCTCTTTCTGGTGATCGCTCCCCACCTTGCAGAAAAAGTATCCTCGGTCCTTCCCCGTCTGCTGCCGTCATTCCTTCTCAAAGGGACCAGAACCACCGGCGTGAGTCATGCCCGCTTTCCGATGGAAGGCCATGTCATTATAGTCGGTTACGGAATAAACGGAAAAAACGTGGCAAAGGTACTTACCGGCAACGGCATACCATACCTTGCCATCGAGGCGAATCATCTGACCGTACGGAGCGAGAGGAAGAAGGGAGTCAAAATAATCTTCGGAGATGCCTCACGGCCGGAAATTCTGGAGCATGCCCATATAGACAAGGCGCGCATCATGGTTGTGGCCATATCCGATGCTGCCGCTACACGGCGCATCGTTTCCCAGGCACGGAGTATGAACAGTGCCGTTCACCTTATCGTAAGAACCCGCTATATTGTGGAGATGGAGCCGCTGTATGCTCTTGGAGCAAATGAGGTCATCCCCGAGGAGTTTGAAACATCCATCGAGATATTTTCCCGGGTGCTGAGAAATTATCTGGTTCCCCATGACCAGATCGAGCGGTGCATCGGCGGGATACGCAAGGATTCGTACCAGATGTTCCGATCAATGAGCAGACGCAATATTCAAGCTGTTGGAATCTCAAGTTATCTGGCCGGTTCCGAACTGTTGAACTGCAGAGTTCAAACGGGTTCCGCCGTTGATGGCTCCGTTCTCCGTGACGGCCTGGTCAGAGGCAGGTCGGGGGCAACCATTCTTGCAATTAAGCGGGGGGATGAGGTGACCTCAAATCCGGACCCGGTATGGGAACTGCACCCGGAAGACGTCGTGCTTCTTCTGGGAAACCCTCAGCAGCTTGCGGTGGCGTCAACCCTTTTCGACGCGCCATCAGCAAAAAGTCAGGGCAAAAGCCTCTCTAAAAACTCTGTATAGCCCTCCTCCCGCCGTTCTGGTCCTCGACTTCCATGCCTGCGAGGCTGACAAGAAACAGATACGCACTCCGGACGGAGACACTCATGCTGCAATGGCACCAGAAAAACATGGAAGAGATCAGCACGGAAATGGGCGCATCCCTCCAGGGTTTTTCCACTGTGGAAGCGGATGCAATGCTTCTGCAGTACGGCCCGAACGAACTGATCGAGAAACAGAAAAAAACGCTGTTCATGATATTCCTTGACCAGTTCAAGGACTTCATGATCCTCGTGCTGATTGCCGCTGCTGTCATTGCGGGTGCCATCGGTGAAATTTCCGATACGATTGCCATCATCGTGATCGTTGTTTTGAACGCTGTTATCGGCTTTGTCCAGGAATACCGGGCTGAAAAAGCCATGGCGCTGCTCAAGAAAATGTCCGCTCATACCGCTCTGGTGATGAGGGACGGAACTCTTGCCGACATCCCGGCGCTGCAGCTTGTCCCCGGTGATATTGTCATGCTGGAGGCGGGTAAAATCGTACCGGCGGATAGGAGGGTGATCGAGGCGGCCCGGTTACAGATTGAGGAGGCGGCTTTAACCGGTGAATCACTGCCGGTCGAAAAGCATTCTGATCCACTCTCTGAAGAATATCTGCCGGTCGGGGACCGGAAGAATATGGCCTACAAGGGCACGGTAGTGACGGGCGGACGTGGCAGAGGGATGGTTGTGGCAACAGGCATGGCGACGGAACTGGGAAAGATCGCCACCATGCTGCAGGACGCAGAGGTGATAAAGACGCCCCTCCAGAAGAGGCTCGCGGTCTTTGGTCAGAAGCTCTCCCTGGCGGTGCTTGCCATCTGTACAGTTGTCTTTGTTGTTGGCTTGTTGCGAGGTGAGCCGCCGCTGCTGATGCTGCTGACGGCAATTTCGCTTGCCGTTGCGGCGATTCCGGAAGCGCTCCCCGCCGTGGTGACCATTTCCCTCGCACTCGGCGCCAAGAAGCTGGTCCGGCAGAATACACTGATCCGGAACCTGCCGGCGGTTGAAACTCTTGGTTCCGTTACCTGCATATGCTCGGACAAAACCGGCACCCTGACACTGAACAGAATGACTGTGGAAGAGGTCTATGCCAACGGGAAACTGCTTACGGGAGGAGGGGGGGAGACGGGAGGAAACACCGAGCTGTTCACCGCACTTGCGCTGAGCAATGATGCGGAGCTGAACGGGGCGGGCGAGGCAATCGGAGATCCGACGGAAGTAGCGCTGTATGCCATTGCCAGCAAATCTGGCTTTGAGAAGGTGGACCTGCAGCGGGATTTTCCGAGAGTGGCTGAAATTCCCTTTGATTCCGAGCGAAAATGCATGACAACCTTCCATGAAATTCATTCGGGATCCTCTTTGGCTCAGAGAGGGAAGGGCGCATTTGTCTCCTTTACCAAGGGGGCTATTGACGTTCTGCTGGAT
>JBAQPK010000600.1:0-10002 GCA_049305715.1 Desulfuromonadaceae bacterium
TTTCTTCCCGGTGTCGATTCCGTCCTCCCGCATATCCCCGACCGGGATTTTGACGTTTCCTTCGTGCTGGATATCGGCGAGCGGAAGCGTGCCGGGGCGGAATTCTGCGATTTTACACGGGTTGCCACGACGGTCAACCTCGACCACCACCTCTCCTGCGATAATTTTGCCGACTACAACCTGATAGACTCCCAGGCTGCCGCCACCGGCATCCTCGTACACCGGATCGTTGCCGCGTCCGGCTACCGCTTCGACCGCGAAACCGCGCTCTGCATCTACGTCGCAACCATTACCGACACCGGTTCATTCCGTTACTCCAATGCCAATCGTGAGGCCTTTACGGTTGCCGGCGAAATGATAGAGTGCGGCATCAATGCCTGGGATGTGGCGGAACAGCTCTATGAAAATCAGCCGCAACGGCGCCTTGAACTGTTGGCGAAGTGCCTGCCGACCCTTGAGGTGTTCAAGGATGGCCAGGCCGCTTCCGTTACGGTTACCTGTGACATGTATGCCTCCTGTGGCGGGGATGCCGAACTGACGGACGGTTTTGTCAATTATCCCCGGTCCATCCGCGGCGTTGAAGTGGCAATCTTTTTCAGGCAGCTGGGTGAGAGAAAATTCAAGGTAGGATTCCGTTCCAAGGGAAAAGTGAATGTCGCCGCCTTTTCAGCTGCCCTTGGGGGGGGCGGCCACCATAATGCCGCCGGCTGTACCGTCGATGGCACGCTAGCTGAAGTCAAGGCCACCGTGTACCGCATCGTGGAAGCGTCTCTTTGATTAACGGCTTCGTCGTTATCGACAAACCGGCCGGCATTACGTCCCATGATGTCGTCAGCCGTGTCCGCCGCATTCTGGGGACGCGAAAGGTGGGTCACACCGGCACTCTGGACCCTTTTGCCACCGGCGTCCTGCCGATTGCGGTCAATGACGGGACCAAGGCCATTCCGTTTCTTGACGAGGGGATCAAGTGCTACCAGGCGCTGATGCAGCTCGGCGTCGCAACAGACACCCTTGACATGACCGGTAGGGTAGTGCGTGAAGGTGATTGTTCCTCCGTTTCCCCGCAACAGCTTCTGGATGTCTTTACCCGCTTCACCGGCCCGATTCTGCAGACCCCCCCGATGTATTCCGCTATAAAGCAGAGTGGCCAGCCGCTCTACAAACTGGCCCGGATGGGACAGGAGGTCGAACGTGCCGCCCGCCCGGTTGAAATCCACTCTATCGAGCTTCTTTCCTTTACCTCACCCTTCGCATCGATCAGGGTTACCTGCTCACGGGGAACCTATGTCCGTACACTGGCCGACGACATCGGCGCCATGCTGGGCTGTGGCGCAGCCCTGAAGGAGTTGCGCAGAACCGCGAGCGGCCCGTTTGAAATAAGCGCCGCTCATACCCTTGAAGAGCTCGAACGCGCTGCCCTTGAGGGGGAGGCGTTGTCATTTTGCATCTCACCATTCAGCTCGCTGGCGCATCTGCCGGATGTACCGCTTACGGAGGCCGGAGTGGCAAAAATCTCCTTCGGCCGCTCGCCGCTCTGGAGCGAGACAACCATTGAAGGAGGAACGCTGCCGGGTGAAATATCGTTGGTACGGCTTTCCCGTAACGGGATTCTTGTTGCCGTCGCCATGCTGTCACATACGGGTGATGCCCTTCCGGCCATTGTTCTGAAGCGTGTTTTTATGTAAGTTAGTGCTTTACAAACAGGTAATTACTGTGATAGTTATTACAACTTAGTTTTATACGTTTCGGGGTTCCCCCCCTGATTTCGTAATCTCATCAATCAGTTCCATGGAGGAGAAGACAGTGCTGGCAACCGAAAAAAAGCAGGAAATCATCAATGCATTCAAGAAGCATGACAGCGATACAGGTTCACCAGAGGTTCAGATCGCAATTCTGAGCGAGCGTATCACCTATCTGACCGAGCATTTCAAAACGCACAAGAAGGATCACCACAGCCGTCGTGGTCTCTTGAAGCTGGTCGGCCAGAGAAGGCGCCTTCTGGATTACCTGAAAGGCAAGGAAGTGGCCAGATACAAGACGGTAATCGAGCGACTCGGCATCCGTAGATAGTGGACAGCGGTATATCTGTCACCGCAGATATACCGCCTGTCTGTTTACGGCTTGCTCATTTTTAGAAAAGGGCTTTTAAGGCCCTTTTTACATTTGTTGGGGGCGTGGATAGAACCCCTGCGGCGCAGTTGCCGCAGAAGTTGTAGCGACGGCCCCAACGCAACCGAAGAGGAGAATAGAATATGGAACAAAATGTCCAGGTTGAGTTCGGGGGGAGAACGATTACAATCTCCACCGGCAAAATGGCAAAACAGGCCAGTGGTGCTGTTGTCGTCAGTTGCGGCGATACCGTCGTACTCGTCACTGCAGTCGCAGCAAAAGAGGCTAAAGAAGGGCAGGACTTTTTCCCGCTTACCGTCAACTACACCGAGAAGGCATATGCCGGCGGCAAGATTCCGGGCGGTTTTTTCAAGCGCGAAGCGCGTCCTTCCGATCCCGAAACACTTACCTGCCGTCTGATCGACCGTCCGATCCGCCCGCTGTTTCCCGAGACGTTTCTGAACGACACCCAGATCATGGCGACTGTCGTATCCGCCGATCAGGACAACGACCCGGGCATCCTGTCGATGCTGGGAGCCTCGGCTGCGCTGATGATCTCCGATATCCCTTTCCAGGGGCCGATCGCCGGCGCCAAGGTGGCCCGCGTCGATGGCGCATTCATCTGCAATCCGTCCGCTGAACAGCTCGAAAAAAGCGATCTCGAGATCGTCGTTGCCGCCAGCCGCGATGCGGTCATCATGGTTGAGGGCGAAGCAAAGTTCGTATCCGAAGCTGACTTGCTCGAAGCGGTCTTTTTCGCGAAAGAAGCGATGCTGCCGCTGATTGAGGCTCAGGAAGAACTTCAGAAAAAAGCGGGCGTCGCGAAGCGTGTTGTCGCACCGGTTGTTGTTAATGAAGTCCTGCTGGCACGGGTTCGCGAACTGGCCTACGACAGGATGGGTGAAGCGGTCAAACTCAAGGCCAAGAACGAGCGTCATGACCAGATCGACCTGATCAAGAACGAGACGATCGAAGCCCTGAAGGAAGAATTCGAGGGTTCCACCAAACAGATCAAGGCGTTTCTGGGCGACTTCGAGTATGAGCGCGTACGCGCCGATATCCTCGATACCGGCATCCGCATCGATGGCCGTACCACCAGCACCATCCGCCCCATCAGCACCGAAACCGGTTTTCTTCCGCGCGTTCATGGCTCTGCGCTCTTTACCCGTGGTGAAACACAGGCACTGGTTGCCGCCACACTCGGCACTTCCAGCGACGAGCAGCGTATCGACTCGCTGTACGGCGCGTCGCGCAAGCGCTTCCTGCTGCACTACAACTTTCCTCCGTTCTCGGTCGGTGAGACCAGCTTCCGTCTGGGACCGGGCCGCAGAGAGATCGGACACGGCATGCTGGCTGAGCGCGCCCTTTCGGCAGTTCTTCCGCCCCACGATGATTTCCCGTACACGATCCGGATCGTTTCCGAGACCCTGGAGAGTAACGGCTCCTCCTCCATGGCTGCCGTCTGCGGCGGCTGCCTGTCGATGATGGACGCCGGTATCCCGGTCACCGCACCGGTTGCCGGTATCGCGATGGGCTTGATCAAGGAAGGTGACAAATTCGCCATCCTCTCCGATATTCTGGGTGATGAAGATCACCTGGGTGATATGGACTTCAAGGTTGCCGGAACGGCAGCAGGCGTTACCGCCCTGCAGATGGACATCAAGATCGGCGGCGTCACCAAGGAAATCATGGAGCAGGCCCTCAAGCAGGCCCGTGAAGGTCGTCTGCACATCCTCGGCAAAATGGCTGAAACTCTCGCCGCACCGCGCCCCGAGATGTCACCGTTTGCACCGCGCATCACCACGATCTACGTCAAGACCGACCGTATCCGCGACGTCATCGGAACCGGCGGCAAGAATATCCGCAACATCACCGAAACGACCGGCGTTACGATCGATATCGATGATACCGGCCGCATCAACATCGCCAGCACCAACAAGGAAGCCTGTGACCTGGCGATCCAGATGATCCGCGGCCTGACCGACGAGGCCGAAGAGGGCAAGCTGTACATGGGCACCGTCCGCAAGATCATGGATTTCGGCGCGTTTGTCGAAATCATGCCCGGCACCGACGGACTGGTACATATTTCCGAGCTTGACACCGCTCGGGTCAAGGTTGTTACGGATGTTCTGAACGAAGGCGACAAAGTTCTGGTCAAATGTATCGGCGTTGACAAGAACGGCAAGATCAAGCTCTCCCGCAAGGAAGCGCTTGGATATAATCTTGACGGCACCAAGATTGACGCAGAGTAGTATCTGCGCCTGCGGGTGACCAGTGTGAACAGTGTGAACAGGGGCGGAGCCGGAAACGGCTCCGCCTTTTCTTTTGGCGGCAATTGATGCATAGTATCGAAGACACAGTTCCGGATGGAGGTGCATGTATGAACAAAAAACGGCTTGCCGCCATTGACATAGGTACCAATTCGATCCGCAGCATCGTTGTCGAGGTCGATCATCAGGGGCGCTACACGATTCTTGACGACGAGAAGGCGACCGTCCGGCTCGGAGAAAACCTGGCTTCAAGCGGCGCGATCTCGGCGGCGGCGTTTGCCCGGGCGGTGGATGCGATATCGCGTATCCGCAAACTGATCGACGGCCTGAAGGTGTCCGAAGTTGAAGCGGTTGCCACCAGCGCGATGAGGAGTGCGTCAAACGGGGGGGAGTTGGTTGATGTGCTGACCCGTGAACTGGGTCGGGAGATCAGGATCATCTCGGGAGAAGAAGAGGCCGAGCTGGTTGCCAAGTCGGTACGCCACAACTTCGATATGAGCGGCAAACGCTACATGATCATCGATATCGGCGGCGGCAGCGTGGAGATCATGAGCGCCGTTGCCAACCATGTGGAGAGCTGCTTCTCCCTCGACCTGGGCGCCGTCCGCATGACCGACCGGTTTCTGGCGTCGGACCCGGTCCGTGACGCTGAAATAACCAAACTACGGCGCTTTATCCGTTCCGAACTGAAAACGGTTTTTGCCGAAGAGCGGCCGGCAGTTCAGATCTTCATCTGTTCAGGGGGGACGATAACCGCTCTTGCGAGCATGGTCATGAGCATGCGCCGCCAGACCTACACCGCATCCCATGGGATTGAGGTGCTCCGTTCGGAGGTTGTGCATCTGCTGGCAATGCTGGCGCGCAAGGACGTCAAGTCGTTGAGGAGTGTTCCCGGTCTCAATCCTGACCGCGCCGATATCATCGTTGCCGGGCTTGTCGTGATCGACGAATTGATGAAATATTTCGGGGCCAACATGATGCTGGTCAATGAGCGCGGCATCCGCGAGGGGCTGATCATCAGCTGCATGAAGCGGCTGCAGCTCCTTCCCGATTCGGCGGCGCAGCGTAGCTGGAAGGAATCGGTCCTCGAATTTGCCCGCTCATGCCACTTTGACGAACCGCATTCACGCCACGTCGCCAAGATCTCCCTGAGCATCTTCGACTCCCTGGCGAAAGAATTCGGACTTAAAAGAAATGACCGCCGGCTTCTGGATGCTGCTGCCCTGCTCCATGACATCGGCTATTTTATCAGCTACAACAGCCACCACAAGCACTCCCATCACCTGATCCGCCATGCCGACCTGTTCGGCTTCTCGCCGCGCGAGCGGGAAATGATTGCGCTGATCGCCCGTTATCACCGCAAATCACTGCCGAAGAAGAAGCATCCAGAATATGCACGTCTGGAATTGAAGGATCAACAGACCGTCAGCCGGCTCGGCGGCATCCTGCGGCTGTCGGACGGACTGGATCGGCGCCGGAGCGGGCTGGTTGAGGTCGTGGCCCTCAGCCGGAGCGGTTCAACCTTCTCTTTCAAACTGCTCGGCACGGAGGATATATCGGTGGAAATATTCGGGGGTAACGCCAAGAAGGATCTCTTCGAAAAAGCGTTCGCAGGATCGGTGGTTTTTGAAGTGTAACGGTTAAGGGCGTGACCTGCGCGTAGTTTGACTCGTCAGAGTCAACGCCTTTTCAAGCCAATACTCCTGAATAGTTCTCCATCTGTATTTTTCTTTGTTCAGATGGCTTACCATCTAGCACGGTTGACCAACTATCTTCTTTTTGTCTCAAAAATAATTTTCTAGAATCTGTAATTCGCCAGGACGACGGCCTTCCCCTTATCCAGGTCGAGACCGACGGACGCAGCTGGCTCCCTTCCTTTTTCCCGGAAATAAAGAATCCAGAGGATGGCGGAAGCAGCCAGGAAGGTGCCACCGATGACGTACGCAGCTGGCCCAGCCGTTTTACTGGTCATGTGATCGCTGTTTGACTCATCAATTCCGAGCACAACCAAAGCTCCGCCGACCGCCGCTGTTCCGATCCCGGTATAGAAGTACGTGTTCTTCGCACGGCGGGAGTAGCCGGAATCCTGATCAACCTTCGGCACGAGAAGCGACTGTCGGGATTCATTCGCAGAAGAGGGTTTGCAGGTCATTGGAAGGTGCTGCGAACAGTACATTCGGGAGAAGGAGAGAAATGACTAAAATAACAGTTATTGCTTTCATTGTGGGTTCTCCTCATACAGTAATTTCTAAATTTACGGTCTGGGCCCTCCTTCCTCCAAGGAGGGGGTTAGGGGTTGTTCAATGACTCCCTGTTGAACCAAACCCACCCGCTCCCCTCAGGCTTTCCGTGCCGAACTCCGCCACCACGCTCAACTCCGCCTGCAGCACCGGCACAAACATCATCTGGCAGACCCTCTCCCCCGGTTCGATCGTGTAGGGAGCCGCCCCGCGATTGACGATGCCGATGCCGATTTCTCCTTGATAGTCAGAATCGATAACGCCGACGGTGTTGGCCAATACGATGCCATGTTTGATGCCGAGGCCGGAACGCGGCACCAGCAGGGCCACCAGGCCGGGGTCGTGAATGCTGATGGCAATGCCGCTCGGGATCAGCACGGTCTCACCCGGCAGCACGGTTTTCGGGGCCTCCAGGCAGGCCCGCATGTCCATGGCCGCAGCGCCGGCCGTCGCATATGACGGCAGCGGAATCGTCGTGCCGATCAGTGGATTCATGATTTTGGTTTCAATTTTAGGTCGCATCATGTAAATTTCCCTGTCTTAGTCATTATTTTTAGGAACCCACTCTAGCAGAATCGACATACAGGATACAAGGAGCGTTTTACCATGAAGCAACGCGTTGTCAGCGGCATGAGGCCAACCGGCAAGCTACATATCGGTCATTATCACGGCGTGCTGGAAAACTGGGTTAACATGCAGGATTCCTTTGACTGTTTCTTTTTTGTGGCTGACTGGCATTCACTGACGACCGAATACGCCGACACGTCCGGGATCGCCCAGAGCATTCGCGAGATGGTGCTCGACTGGGTCGCCTTCGGGCTTGACCCGGCAAAATGCGTCATTTTCCGCCAGAGTCTCGTGCCGCATCACTCCGAGCTTAACCTGATTCTGTCCATGGTCACGCCCGTTTCCTGGCTGGAACGCTGCCCGACCTACAAGGAGATGCAGGACAACCTGGAGGCCAAGGATCTTTCCACGTTCGGTTTCCTCGGCTATCCGGTGCTGATGGCCGCCGACATCATCCTCTACAAGGCGCTCAGGGTTCCGGTCGGACAGGATCAGCTGCCGCACCTGGAAATCACCCGTGAAATCGCCCGCCGCTTCAACCACCTTTACGGCGCGGTATTTCCAGAGCCGGAAGCGCTCCTGACCGAGACCCCCAAGCTCCCCGGTCTGGACGGACGCAAGATGAGCAAGTCGTACAACAACTCGATCTATCTTTCCGATACGGCCGAGGAGACCAGCAAGAAGATCATGGGGATGATGACCGACCCGGCCCGGGTTCGCCGCAACGATCCCGGCGATCCGGACGTCTGCGTTGCCTTCAACCTGCACCGGATCTACGTACCGCAGGAGAAGCTCGACGAGATCATCCCGGCCTGCCGCAACGCCACCATCGGCTGCGTGGAGTGCAAGAAAATCCTGGTCGGCTATATGAACGAGCGACTGGCGCCGTGTCGTGCCAAGCGTGAAGAGCTGGCCGCCAACCCCGGCTTTGTCGATGAACTGCTGCTGGAGGGGAGCCGGAGGGCATCCCTGATTTCCGATGCCGTCATGGCAGAAGTACGTACCGCGCTGAAATTCTGAGATGATGACTGAAGCGCATGCGCATACCGCCGAACATGTACCGTTGCTGGACGGTATGCGCGAACAGTACAGCGTTCACCTCGATAAATTCGATGGGCCGATGGATTTGCTTCTGCATCTGATCAAGAAAAACGAACTGGATATCTGCGATATTTCCATTGCGGTCATCACCCGCCAGTATCTTGAATTCATCAAGTTGATGAAGGATCTGAACCTGGAGGTGGCGGGCGATTTTCTGGTTATGGCGGCGACCCTGCTGCAAATCAAGTCCCGGCAGCTCCTCCCGCAGGGCGATCAGGAAGAGCCGGAACCGGAGGAGATGGATCCGCGGGACGAGCTGGTACGCCGTCTGCTGGAGTATCAGCAGTACAAGGAGGCCGGCATGCTGATCGGTGCGCGGGCGCTCCTGGGACGTGAGGTTTTTGCACGGTCAGCTTCGGAGCCGGTGCTCGCAGCGGCACAGAACGCGGATGGTCCGCTGGAAATAACTTTGTTTGAACTGGTGGATGCCTTTCGGGTGCTGCTGCAGCGGATCCCGTTGGAGAGTTTCCACGACGTTGCCCCGGGCGATTCGCTCAGCATCGCCGACTGTATCAACGACATCCTGTCGCAGCTTCAGGAGCGGGATACCATCAGTTTTGACGACCTGACCCGGGATGACCAAGGAAGTGAACATACCCGTGAACGGATCATCGTCACTTTTCTGGCTCTTCTGGAACTCTGTCGCCTCAAGCTGATCCGTATTTTCCAGGGGGACGGGCACGGCTCGATCTGGTTTGTTCCTGCGGTTGCCGTTGATTTCGCAGAGTCCTCAGAGGTAGATTTTCCGTGACCCCGGAATTATCCTCCATCATAGAGAGCCTCATCTTTACCGCCGAATCGCCGCTGTCAACCGATCGTATCTGCGAGCTGCTGAACGAATTCGAGCGGGATGAGATCAAATCCGCTCTGGCAGAGTCCGTTGCCTGTTATCAGGAGCGGGCAGGGAGCTTTGAGCTGGTGGAGGTGGCCGGCGGCTGGCAATTCAGAACCCGTCCCGCATTTCACAGCTACATCACCCGCCACATCAAAACCAGGGTTGCAAAATTTTCTCAATCCGCCCTTGAAACCCTGGCGATAATCGCCTACCGTCAACCGATCACCCGCTCCGAGGTCGAGCATCTTCGCGGGGTAGACTGCGGCGGCGTCTTGAAGTCGCTGCTCGAAAAGCATCTGGTGCGGATTTTGGGAAAAAAGGATATTCCCGGACGACCGCTGATCTATGGTACTTCGAAAGAATTCCTTGAAATATTCGGCCTTAAGGATTTAAAATCGTTGCCGACACTCCGCGAGATTCAGGCGCTGGACGCGGTGCCGCAGTATGAGCGCCAGGAGGAATTGCAGCTTGAGCCGGAGGAGGCGATCCCGGTGGAGAGCAATTTGCCGTTTGAATAGGTAAATGGTAACAGGGAGGTCGATCATGCAGCGTCAGCCAGCCGTGGCAGGTCAATTCTATCCGGGAAGCGAAGGCAAACTTCGCGACGCACTGTCTCAACTGATACCGGAGAACACATCCCCGCAACCGGTGAAGGGAATCATCTCACCCCATGCCGGCTACATCTATTCCGGTGCGATTGCCGGTCAGCTGTATTCACGGCTTATCATTCCCGATACGGTGCTGATCATCGGGCCCAATCATCATGGCAGCGGAGCGGCCGCGGCACTTTACCCGGATGGTGAATGGCTCACTCCTCTTGGCTCGACAACAGTCAACTCCCGCCTGAACTCGCTTTTACTCCAGCACACCCCGTATATCC
>JBAQPK010000601.1:0-5065 GCA_049305715.1 Desulfuromonadaceae bacterium
GAATTGAAGGTACTCACATCCCTCGCTTTGATCCCCCCAACAAAAGTCTCGAAGGTTTCGGTCATGTGACGGGCCATAAGCAGCGATTCCAGCGCCCGTCCCAGGGTGCGCCCCAGGGTTGAGTTGAGCTGGGACGGTCTCAGTCCGAGCTGCCGCAGGGCGTCGTCGAGCAGCGCCACGGTAGCGGCGTGCCCCTGGGCATAGGCCACCAGCAGACGGGCATTCGGGCCTACCTGCATCGCTTTGCCGTCATAACGGGGCGCCTTGCACCAGGTGTACTTCCGGTTGTCGGAGAGGTGGTGGTAGGGGGGTTCTGGTCCGGTATAGCGCGGATTGGTCTCGCCGTCCCAGGGATGACGTCCGGCCTTGTCGCCGTCCGGATAGACATACCAGGAGGAGGTGATGTATTCGGCGATCTTGCGGAGATCGAACGGATTCAGCTTCGAGACGTCGTCATCGGTGACGATGCCCGGCTTCAGTGAACCGGCAGGAATCCCGGCGCAGGAATACCCCCCCTCCCCGACCGCCATCAGTTGAGGACTGGAGGCGCCGATATCGGCGTATTCCTTGTAGAACGAGGCGATCGCCATCACATCCGGACAATAGACCTTTTCGACGAAATCCCTGGCCCGCTGGACCATCCCTTCCAGCTGCGCCAGCGAGACCTGATTGATGGTCATCTGGTTATCCATGTTGATGGAACAGGCCATCCCCCCAACCAGAAAATTTGGGTGCGGATTCTTGCCGCCGAACACCGTCTGCAGCCGGATCACGTCGCGCTGCCACTCCAGGGCCTCCAGGTAGTGGGCCACTGCCATCAGGTTGGCTTCGGGAGGAAGCTTGTAGTCCGGGTGCCCCCAGTAGCCGTTGTTGAAGAGACTGAACTGCCCGCCGCTCACTGAATCCTGCAGTTTTTTGCGCACCGCGTCGAACCGGGCAGCGGAATTGGCCGGCCAATCGGAAAGCGAGGCCGCCAGCCGGGCGGTCTCGACCGGATCGGCCTTGAGGGCGCTGACCACATCTATCCAGTCCATGGCGTGTAGGTGATAGAAGTGGATGACATGATCCTGGATCGTGCCCATCTCCATCATCAGGGATCGGATCAGTTCGGCGGCGCGGGGGACCGGGTATTTGAGGGCATCCTCCACCGCCCTGATCGAGGCCATGGCATGCACGCCGGTGCAGACGCCGCAGATGCGCTGGACCAGCGCCCAGGCGTCCCTCGGGTCGTGCCCCTGCACGATCTTTTCGATGCCGCGGAACTGGGTCGTACAGGCCCAGGCATTACTGATTACTCCCCCGTCGGTTTCCAGCTCTATCCGTAAATGTCCCTCGATGCGGGTGATCGGGTCGATGACTATTCGCTGGGTTGCCATGATCGCTCCTTTCTCGCCGGTCGGCGATCACTCTGTGGTAGTTTTGTTGTCCTGCCCGGGGATGTCCTCTTCACCCAATGCGGCCAGCGGCAGCGATTCCGGCTCTTCCTTGCGGGACTGGCGCTTGCGCAGCACCGTCGCGACGCTGTGCACGGCCACTCCGGCCAGGGAAGCGCCCGCCATGGCGGCGCCGATCGTGTTGGCGGTCAGCTCCACCCCGGTTCCCGGCACATCCAGATCCGGCATGCGCTTGTAGAAGGGGGTCATCCGGTCGTAGAAGTGGCGCTCGGTGCACCCCAGGCAGGGGTGGCCGGCCCTGATCGGGAAACCGGTGCCCTGATTCCATTCGATAACCGGACAGGGGGCGAAGGTCGCCGGCCCCTTGCACCCCATCTTGTAGAGGCAATACCCCTTGCGGGCACCTTCATCGTCAAAGCCGGTCACGAACTGCCCGGCATCGTAGTGGGCGCGGCGCGGACACTTGTCGTGAATCCGCTGGCCATAGGCAAACAGGGGCCGGCCGTCGTGATCCACCGGCGGCGCATGACCGTACACCAGATAATAGAGCAGCGTGGCGGTGATCACCTCGCCGATCGGGGGACAACCGGCCAGATTGACGACCGGACGGTCTCTGATGATGTCTCCCACCCCCACGGCGCCGGTCGGGTCGGGGCGCGCCGCCTGGACACAGCCGTAATGGGCGCAGGCCCCTACCGCCAGCACCGCGGTGGCATTTTTGGCGGCCCGGCGCAGCAGCGATTCGGCGGTTTCGCCGCCGATCACGCAGTAGACCCCCTTGTCGCGAAGCGGTATCGATCCGTTCACCACCAGCAGGTGCGGCTGCTCAAGGGCCTTGCTCAGAACTTCGTTGGCCTGATCCCCGGACGGGGCCATCAGCAGTTCGTTGTATTCGAGGGAGACCATGCTCAGGATCAGGCTTTCGATGGTCCTGTCACCGGAACGGAGGGCGCTTTCCAGGCAGCCGGTACACTCCTGCAGCTGCAGCCAGACGACAATCGGGCGCCGTGCGCTCTCCAGACGGCCGGCAATCTCCGTGGCCAGCGCCTCCGTCCCGCCGCCGGCCACCAGCCCGCCGCATCCCAGCACGGCGGCAACCCGTCCGCACAGCGACAGAAACTGACGCCGGCTGACCCCCTGGCGTGCGAGATATTCGGCGCATGACTCTTCTTCCTTCCAGAGGTCAAAAGGTGAACCGAGCATCGTGCCCTCCCTTTCTCCGCCATGCAGCAACGGCACGGCAATATGTGCTGTAGTTTATGAATATTACTTTAATTTTAGTATATCCCGGTTGTCCGTCTCCGCAACAGGAGGTGCCTAAAAATATCGGCACGCGTTGAAATCAGGGCAAATACTGCTATTATTCCGGAAAGGGATTTAATCTTCGTCTGTTATCCATACCGGAAACCGTGACCATGAGCGTATCAGACCTGATCCTGCTGCACCCGCCCAGCATATTCCGATTTCGCGAACTCCCCTGTTTTCAGGGACCGATCAGTGATGTCATCCCTTCCACGTCACTGTTCGAAGGATATCCGATCGGCTTCCTGACCCTGTCGGAATATCTCACCCGGCATGGCACCTCGGTCAGGATCGTCAATCTGGCTCTCAAGATGCTCCGCGACCGCACCTTCGATGCGGAAAAGTTTACCGCGAACCTTTCAGCGCGAGCGTTCGGCATCGACCTGCACTGGCTCCCCCATGTGGACGGCTGCCTCACTTTGGCCGCACAGCTCAAGCGGCAGCATCCCGGAATTCCGGTGATCGTGGGGGGCCTTTCTGCCACCTATTTCCGCGATGAGCTCATGCGTGATTATCCCTTTATCGACTTCGTGGTCTGCGGCGATTCCACCGAAGAACCGGTGCGCCTGCTGATGGAAGCGTTCCGGAGCGGCGGCGGCTTCGCGAAGGTACCCAACCTGGTCTGGCGCAACGGCGACAGGGTGGTGGACAACGGCATTTCCTGGCTGCCCGAGAATCTGGACCATGTGCGGTTCGACTACGCTCACATCTTCCGCATGCTCGTCAAACACCGCGACCCGGTCGGTTACCTCCCCTACGCCAGCTGGCTCGAACATCCGGTGCTGGCGGTGTTCACCTGCCGTGGCTGTCTGCACGACTGTTCTACCTGCGGCGGATCATCATCGGCCTTCAGCAGCAACTGCACCCGCACCAGACCTGCCTTCCGCTCGCCGGAGCTCCTGGCGGACGATATCGTCTCCATCGCCGGGTACACCGGCGCTCCGATCATGATCATCGGCGACCTGCTCCAGGCGGGCGGGGAGTATGCCGATGCCTTTTTACGCGCGATCAGCCGCCACAGCATCTCCAACGAACTGGCCTTCGAATTCTTTCACCCCCCTTCCCGCCGTTTCGTGGAGCGACTGGAGAACAGCGTGGAAAATTTCAACGTGGAGCTGTCGCCCGAATCCCACGACCTGCGGGTACGGGGCGCATTCGGCAAGCAGTTCGACAACCGCGAGCTGGAGGCTGCTCTAGGCGCACTTGTCGCGAGCTGCTGCAAGCGGATCGACCTGTTCTTCATGGTCGGGCTTCCCTTCCAGAGTTACTCTTCGGTGATGGAATCGGTGGCCTACTGCGGGGAGCTCCTGAACAGATACGGCCGGGGCGGCAAGCTGCTCCCGATGATCGCTCCGCTGGCGCCATTCGTTGATCCCGGCAGCCGGACCTTCGAAAATCCGGAAAAACTGGGGTATCGCCTGCTGTACCGCACCCTTGGCGAGCATCGCCGGGCCATGCTGATGCCGAGCTGGAAACAGCGCCTGAACTATGAAACCGAATGGATGTCGCGCGATGACATTGTCAACGCCACTTATGACGGAGCGGAGGCCCTCGTCGGCCTCAAACGGCTCCACGGCTTGATACCGGCAGAGGCCGCCCGTCAGATCAAGGAGCATATATCCAGAGCCCGCACGGTGATCGAGCTGCTTGACAGGGGCGGCCCGGTCGATCAGGAGCTGGCGAGCGAGATTCACCGGCTGAACAGGCTCGACTCGCTCTGCGGGAAACATGAACTGGACTGGCACGTGATCGGGAAGCGATACCATCTTTTCAGATGCATCACCGCGCTGTTCAGCGGCAGGCCCCCACGGCTCGGTAGAGCCGCCCCACCCCTGAGCGGAAAAACATCCCCGGCGGTCCTGTAAAACCTCAAAAGTCTGGTAAAATTTGCATGGGTACGCAGAGTTAACCCTAGCGGAAGCGGGTAACGACCATGGATGATGAGCTGCTGTCCGACATACTTGCAGCCGAACGTGAAATCCGTCTGCAGATCGACGCACTGGAGCAGCAGACGGCGCAACGGCTGGAGTCGCTGCGGCAGGAGCTCGACCAGATGCTGGAAAGCGAGTCCATGGCCCTGCAGGCGGAACGGGAACTGGCTGAAGCCAGCGCCGGGGAGTCGGCGCGGAGGGAGGCGGAGGCGCTGCTGGCAGAGGCCGGGGCCTTTGCCCTGCGGCTGAAAAACATCGACACCCCGGAGCTGGACATGGTTGTGATCCGCCATCTTGCCCGGATCCTCCCGAAAGGTGAACAATGATCGTCAGGATGAGCAAGCTCGAAATAGCCGGCCCCAAGGAGCTCCTCCTCGATGTGCTGGAGACCATCCGGGAGCAGGGGACCTTCCAGCCGGAAGAGGATGGCCCCGCGGT
>JBAQPK010000602.1:0-5029 GCA_049305715.1 Desulfuromonadaceae bacterium
AGTCCTATTCACGCTGGGCCAATACAAAACGATCATGGAATATGAGCCGGATTCGTGATAAGAATACGAAGCCGGAAATCGCGGTCAGGAAGATGCTGCATGCCGCCGGTTTCCGGTTTCGTCTGCATGTGAAGGATCTGCCCGGTAAGCCGGATATTGTCCTGCCGAAATGGAAAACTTTGTGTTTGTATTTGGGTTTCCTCAGGTTCACTTTTTTACCATTTTGAATGTTTGAGAGGAATTGTATGGGGAAAGAATCCTTTATTGCATATTTAAAAAGCGTATCGGCCGAGAACAGCAATAAACCTTCATCATACGCAAAAGCAATGGAAGTAATTGAGGAAACGTTTTTCTCAAAAGCATTAGTTGACACCACTGACGTATGGAATTTTATTACGTTGGATAATATCGATGGATTATATGAAGTTGTTGTGAGCGAACAAAAAAATGAGAACGGAATATTCAAAGATTATAAATCTCCAAGTTATTGGAAAGATGGCTTTTGCTCAGCGGCATTGAAAGAGTACAAGCATTTTTTAGAAAATAGTAGGCGATCAAACCAACTTTCTAATCAAATTGAACAAACTTCCTTAATCCCAACTGACAGCACTTTTCTCCCCAAACTTTTCCTCCTCCTCGCCGGCATCTCCGGCACCGGCAAAACCCGCTTCGTCCGCGAACAGGCCAAGGCATCCGCCGGCCAGTACGGCATGACGGAAGGCGAAAACCACTGTCTCGTGCCGGTACGCCCCGACTGGCATGAACCATCAGACCTGCTTGGTTACATTTCCAGAATCGGCAATGGCGGCACCCGCTATGTGACAACCGACCTGCTTCGTTTTATCGTTGCAGCATGGAAACATGCGGCGGAATCAGCATCGGCAGCCCAAATCACCCGTAAACCGCTGGACACAATCTGCCCATTCTGGCTCTGCCTTGATGAGATGAACCTTGCTCCGGTCGAGCAGTATTTTGCCGATTACCTATCCATCCTGGAAACACGTAAATGGGATGGCGAGGCTTATTCATGCGATCCCTTGCTTAAGTCGGCAGTAATTCAACAGCAGCTGGAAGAACCGGGAAGGAAAGATTTGTGGGAGAATCTGGACATTGCAGATGATAGTCCGCTCTCTGCCGGACTGCGTGAATATTTCTTCGCAAACGGCATCCCGCTCCCGCCAAACCTGATTGTGGCCGGAACGGTCAACATGGACGAAACCACTCACGGGTTTTCCCGTAAGGTTATCGACCGCGCCCTGACCATCGACTTTGGAGAATTTTTTCCCAATGATTACGATCAGTACTTTGAAGATGATAAAAAAACAACCGTAAAACCACTCATCTTTCCGCGCCTGTCGAAAATCAATAACGCGGTGCCTGGATGCAGAAACGCCTTGCTGATAACGGTTTTACCACCTTCTGGCCCTGACCGGTGCTGAACCATGCCTGAAGTTCTCCGGATAGAAAATAACGTCTGGACACTGTCCGTCTGGACAAAAGATGCTGAAACACCCCGCAAACGCCTGGCCGCAACTCTGGATGCCAGGGGCAGACAGATGCCTGCCGCCACGGTGCGTCTGTCACCTCCCATGACGATAACCACCCCTGAATCCGCAATTCCTCAATCAACAGCAGAACTGCTCCTTCCGAAGCCGGTCTTCTTCGAAAATCGCCTGTATGAGTTTGACTTTCAGTTTCCCGCCGGTACTGCCGCACTAAAGCCCGAAATAGTTCACTGGCGTTCTAATGTTCAGGATGCCTTCCATCTTTCCGGCAACAGTCTGCGCGGCAGCATCAATTTCGGCAACGACATCGGCTGGTTCCGTCTAGGTCTGGAATTCAGAGGCGGAGTGAAGCAGTTTCTATCCTTTGAGGTGCTGCCGACCAAGATGGATATGGCCGGCGACTTCGACCATATAAATGCCGACATTGACACGGTCTATCCGCTCTGGCGGTTTTCTTTTGCCCGAAAGACTGAACAGGAACTGGCGACATCACGCAAACCACATGAACATTTTCCCCTGCTTTGGCTGGCGCTCTTCAAAAGTCTCAGAGTGGAGCTTGAAGAAGCGGTCAAACTGATCTGCCGTTCACCTCACGCCCGCCTGCTCCCGCAGGAACGGTTTCTGCGTCCGGATCGCCTTAAAGGGCGGCTGTCGCAGCGCCTTGAAGAGCAGGTGATGGAGCAGTGTCAGAATGCCGAACTGCACCGTAGGCATCGCGTTGAGACCCGCCGTCTGTCAGTCGATACTCCTGAAAACCGCTTCGTGAAAATGGTTCTGACCCGCTGCACGCGCAATCTCACCAACTTCATCACGAAAGCCCGCAAGAGTGACAGTTCCCCCGAGCAGGGGCGGCTGAGCCGGACGTTTTTCGACGAGCTGAACGGTTGGAAGAAACCTCTGGAACAGCGGCTGGCCGAACCTTTATTCCGTGAGGTCGGCGATTTTTCCGGCATGGCGCAGGAATCACTGGTGCTTCATCACAAGGCCGGTTATGCCAAGGCCTACCGTATCTGGCAGGAACTGAAGCTGTATCTCGATCTCTTTGGTCGTCAGGCGTCTGTATCCATGAAATCCGTCGCGGAACTGTACGAAGTCTGGTGTCTGCTGGAAATCCGGCGGATGCTTTTGGCGCTGGGCTTTGCAGAAGATGAAGCACGCAAAGCGGCCTTGAGAACCAACGGTTTTGAAAAAGAACTGGCAGACGGCATGGGCACCGCCTTTCATTTAGAGCGGAAAAGTGACGGTCTGAAAATACGGTTGGCCCATGAACCCTGCTTCAGCAG
The DNA here is from genome assembly GCA_049305715.1 of Desulfuromonadaceae bacterium. GTDB lineage: Bacteria > Desulfobacterota > Desulfuromonadia > Geobacterales > Pseudopelobacteraceae > JACRCG01. Next base: position 2,789 of record JBAQPK010000602.1, read on the forward strand.
AAAAAATAACAATAGTATCTACTCATTCACTACCTCGCAGAAGCCGGATATCCTGCTGGAGGCGACCTTCGCCGACGGCAGACGCATCCGCTGGATTTTCGATGCCAAATACCGGATATCACCTGAGGAGAACGAGTATGACCATATCCCTGATGACGCCATAAATCAGATGCACCGCTATCGTGATGCCCTGATTCACCTTGAAAAAGCGGATGACGGAGTTACCGAAAAGAGCCGACCGGTGGTCGGAGCATTTGTACTCTATCCGGGGTTCTTTGACGTCGAGAAGGGTTTAAATCCATACCAGGCCGCTATCGACACGGTCGGTATCGGCGGATTCCCGCTTCTTCCGGGACAGAATAATCACTGGCTGAAGGAGTTTCTTACAGACAAATTCGGCGATCTTTCCGAAGGGGCTCATCCCTGCAGAGTGCCTGATGCTGATGAACATCTGCTTCATGAATCGGTGCGCATTGCACCGACCGGACTGTCGCTGGAGCGCTATGACGATCTGACGCTGGTTGCATCACTGGGCAATGTATCAAAAAGAGATACTCAGTATGTCGAACGCTTCATGTCCGGAACGGCCGGCTGGTATCACATACCGGCAAGCACGACCGACAAGAAAATCTCAAGAACAGTCATGAGGGAACTCCGCTTCTGCGCTGTCGCTGTTCATCCGGCCGGAGCGGGAGATCGTCGGATTGAACATTTGTATGATGTAACCTCGGTAAAACTGGTGAAGCGGTGCGACCTGACTGTTGAACAGGCAGGCAATGTTGATTCGAATAATCAGAATGAATACTGGCTGTTCAGACTCGGATCATCCCGAAGTTTGCCGCAACCTGTCAGTACCGGCAGCATCCGCAGTTTCCGCTTCCTCCTGACCGCTGCCACAGACCTGCTTGGTTCAAAAAGCTGGGATGAACTTCCGGATAGGTATTCGTCGGTTATGAAAAATAATGTCAGCGCGGAATGATCAAACGTAATTCGCGACCAGTTGGTAAAAGCCGATCTGGAGCGGCTGGGCTGGCGGGTGATAACCGTCTGGGAGTGTGAACTTCGGGAACCGGATCATCTGGCGGGTCGGCTGAAAGTATCTTTGAAGACGGTTAAAACGCCATGAAAGTGGGAAGAAAGGAGCATACCGCATGACCAGAGAAACCGCCGTCAAATTATTCGAACATCGGCAGATACGCGCCGCATGGGATGAAGAAAAACAAAAATGGTATTTCGCCATTGTTGACGTCGTCAGGGTTCTGACCGATAGCTCCAACCCCAGAACCTACTGGAGCGTACTGAAAACACGCCTGAAAAAAGAAGGCAGCCAGTTGGCTACAAATTGTAGTCAACTGAAAATAAAAGCTGCCGACGGCAAGCTTTACATGACCGATGTTGCCGATACGGAACAGCTTTTGCGCCTTGTCCAATCAATACCCTCACCCAAAGCTGAGCCGTTCAAGCAATGGCTCGCTCAGGTGGGCTATGAGCGAATTCAGGAGATTGAAAACCCGGAGCTTGCCCAGGATCGTATGAAACAACTCTACGAACTGAAAGGGTATCCGAAGGACTGGATCGACAAGCGCCTGCGGGGCATTGCCATCCGCCAGAACCTGACCGATGAGTGGCAGGAACGGGGAATCAGTACGGAACGGGATTTCAGTATCCTGACCGCCGAAATCGCCAAGGCCACGTTCGGCATTACTCCCTCAGAACACAAGCAACTGAAAGGACTTGCCCGAAAAAACGAGAACCTGCGTGATCACATGACCGACCTGGAACTGATCTTCACCATGCTGGGCGAAAAGGTTACGACCGAGATATCGCAGACCGAAAAACCGGATACCTTCGTGAAAAACAGAAAGGTGGCCAAACGGGGTGGCAGTGTGGCAGGTACGGCCCGCCGGGAAACCGAAAAGGAGTTGGGCAGAAGTATCGTCAGCAAACAGAATTATCTGCCAAAAGAACTGCCTGTAGATAAAAAATAGGCAGGTAAAGGCCGATTTGGAGCGGATGGGCTGGCGGGTGATTGCGGTCCGGGAATGCGAACTTCGGGAACCGGAGCGGCTTAAAGAAATTGTGAATAGGGAATTTTGAATAGGGAATTGAAAGGCAGAGGATACAACTGAAACTTGCCCGGAGATGTTAACAATGAAAAGTGAAAGAAACCGGTTCCTGATCTATCGTAGCGAGGATGGCCGCACCAAGATTGATGTCATGCTGGAGGCTGAAACCCTGTGG
>JBAQPK010000603.1:0-9026 GCA_049305715.1 Desulfuromonadaceae bacterium
TCGGATAACGCCATGTCACCAACCGCGCAACAACCATAAATTTGAAATAGAAGTCCGGTGCGAATCAGGCCGGAGGAATACGCCGGAAAAACAGCCGGTCCTACATTACTGAAGCAAGATGTCCCAAGGGGGTTTTAGTGAATAATGCTGTGCTGGAAAACATTCAGAATCGACGCAGTGTAAGATTATATGACGATGCGGATATTTCAGAATCGGACATACAGACCGTATTGCAGGCTGCCAACCATGCTCCATCCGCACACAACCAGCAGTCGTGGCGGTTTATTGTTGTCAGGGGGGCCAGGAAGCAGAACCTGGCAAGCCTGGTCAGCAAAAAAGCCGCGGAATTTCCCAAGACGTCATCGGCACTTCTCAGGATGGCGGCACGAAGCATATCAAGTGCCCCTGTCGTCGTTGGGGTCGTCAATACGGGTGAAATGGTAACGCATGCCACCGACCTTTTCAGCTTGAACAAAGAGGAATCACGCGACTTCTTTAGAACCATGGAGATTCAGAGTTCCGCCGCCGCAATCCAGAACATGCTGCTAGCCGCATCGTCTCTCGGCATCTCTTCCGTGTGGCTGGGGGTGCTTATCTTGATAAAGGATGACGTACTGCGTTTTTTTGAAGAGACCGGAGGAGAACTCATGGCGGTAGTGCCGTTTGGCTATAGTGGGAAAACGAAGGCGATACCGTCAAAAAAATCGCTTGAGGCAAAGGTAAAGTATTTGTAGATCGGTTCAGGCAAGAGAGTGGATACAAATTGTTTAGGGGGCACAACCACTACGGGGGGTTAATATTATGATAAAAAAAGCCATTGCACGTGTTGTTGAGCAGGTGAATCTAAGCGAAGGCGAGATGATTGAGGTGATGAGCCAGATCATGTCCGGGGAGGCCACGCCGGCCCAGACCGGCGCATTCATCACAGCCCTGCGCATGAAAGGCGAGACCGTGGATGAAATCACCGGGGCCGCCAGGGTCATGCGCGAACGGGCCACCCGCATTCATGCGGGGAGAAACCTGCTGGATATGGACCGGGACGACATTAACATCGACCGGGAGACCATACTGGACGTGGTCGGCACCGGTGGCGACTGCACGAACACCTTCAATATCTCCACCACCGTGTCCTTTGTGGTTTCAGCCTGCGGCGTCAGGGTGGCCAAGCATGGCAACCGCTCGGTCTCTTCGCTCTGCGGAAGCGCCGACGTCATCGAGAAGCTGGGGATTAATCTGGATGTCACCCCCGAAACCGTCGAGCAGTGCATCGATCAGGTGGGCATCGGCTTCCTGTTTGCGCCGGCCCTGCATGGCGCCATGAAGTACTCCATCGGTCCACGACGTGAAATCGGCATCCGCACCATCTTCAATATTCTGGGGCCGCTTACCAACCCGGCCGGCGCCGATTGCCAGGTCATGGGGGTGTACCGGCCCGAACTGGTGGAGACTCTTGCCGGTGTATTGCATAAACTCGGCTGCCGGCACGGGTTTGTCGTGCATGGCATGGACGGCATGGACGAGATCACCATCACCACGGAGACTCTTGTTGCCGAGGTTACTCCCGAAGGGGTCACGCTCTCCACCATCAGACCGGAAGATTTCGGCATCAGCCGCTGCTCGATGGATGAGCTGCGTGGCGGCGATGCAGCTATCAATGCCGAAATTGTCAGGTCCGTGCTTACAGGCGCGCAGGGGCCGAAGCGGGACATCGTCCTTCTTAATACCGCCTACGGACTGATGGCAGCCGACAAGGCGGCCTCGGTACATGAAGGGATGGCGCTTGCCGCCACGGTCATTGACAACGGCAGCGCCCTGGCGCAGCTGGAGAAGCTGAAAAAAATCACCAACAGCTAGAAAGTGTGCTAGGTTGCTGGTATACTCGTCATGGTGGCATTTCGACAGACTACGGCAGCAAGAAAGGGGATTGAAATGACAAAGCGATTGGGAGCTGAGTTTTTCGGGACATTCTGGCTGGTTCTTGGCGGTTGTGGAAGTGCCGTTCTGGCTGCGGGTTTCCCTGATATGGGAATCGGATTTGTTGGTGTTGCCCTGGCTTTTGGTTTAACGGTACTTACCATGGCGTATGCAATCGGGCATGTTTCCGGTTGCCACCTTAACCCGGCAGTCTCAATCGGACTCTGTGCCGGCGGCCGGTTCCCGGCAAAAGAACTGGCACCCTATATCATATCCCAGGTTTTAGGCGGAATTGCCGGGGCGGCTGTGTTGTATATGATTGCGAGCGGGAAAACCGGTTTTGATGTTGCCGCCGGATTTGCTTCAAACGGCTATGGTGAACATTCACCCGGCGGGTATTCACTGCTGGCAGCTCTGGTCTGTGAAGTCGTCATGACCATGATGTTCCTGCTCATCATTCTCGGTGCAACCGACAAGCGGGCTCCGCATGGCTTCGCCCCGCTGGCCATAGGCTTGGGGCTTGCCTTGATTCACCTGATCAGCATTCCCGTCACCAACACATCGGTAAACCCGGCACGAAGTACAGCCGTTGCTCTGTTTGCCGGCGATTGGGCGATAGCCCAGCTGTGGCTCTTCTGGGTTGCCCCGATTGCGGGCGCTCTCCTTGGTGCGGCCATTTACAGGTATATCGGCTCCGCAAAGGAGTGACCGCTTACTATTCAATTCCATTAGAGATGATGGTAGTGCGACCCGATTTCATACCCGTGAGGTCTTTGTGTCAAAACAGAATAAAAACATCCTCATTGCAATCGGAGTAATAGCCGTTTTCCTCCTGTTCACCACTGCCATCCTGCCGATGATTGTCAGAAGCAAGGCCGTGGCCGCCATAGAGGAGGCCACAGGGCGGAAGGGCCACATACAATCCGTAGCCATCAACCCCTTTACCCTGTCGGTAACCGTCAAGGGATTTGCCATCGACGAGAAGGAGGGCGCTCCCCTGATCGGCATTAGCCAGCTGCGAGCTTCACTCTCCATGGCATCCATCTACAAGCGTGCCCTGATAATCTCTCACCTGACTGTCGATACGCCCACGCTCACTCTTGCCCGCACCGGTCCCAACCGTTTCAGTTTCAATGATATTCTTGATCGACAGAAGAACGTTCCCAAAAAGGAAAAGAAAGGCGAGTTTCTTTTCTCCATCAATAATATCACCGTCAAAAACGGTTCTTTGGATTTTGATGACCGTGTGGTTGACGGTGGTAGAAAGCACACCGTCCGCAAGCTGGAAATCGCAATTCCGTTTATCAGCAACATCCCCTACCTGGCTGAGAAATACACAGATCCCCGCATATCTGCCGTGGTCAATGGCGCTTCCTTCAGTTTTGCGGGCAAGCTGAAACCACTGAGCAAGTCTTTGGAAACCTCGGTACATATCGGCCTCAAACAGCTCAACCTGCCCCAGTACCTTGCCTATTCCCCTGTTAAACCTCTGGCCGACCTGACATCCGGCACATTGACCATCGACATGGATGTCAGCTACCGCATTTCCGCCGACAAAAAGCCCGAGCTGACCGCTAAGGGCTTGGCCCGATTGGATGACATCAACGTGAACATGAAGAGCGGCCAGCCTCTTGCAAGGTTCGCGGGGTTGGAGGCCAAGGCATCCAGGCTGGAAGTATTTGCCCGGCAGTTCGAATTCGAAGCGATCAGACTGGATGACCTGGAGCTGTTTGTTGATCGTGACGGCAAGGGTGAGTGGATGTATTCCCGCCTGATGCCACCGGCTAAGGCTGACCAAAAACCGGAGAATTCCTCCGAGAAAAAACCAGAAAATGACAATAAGGACAAGCAGCCGCTGGTTCTGGTTTCCTCTCTCGCATGCACTAATGGTACGGTTCATTTCAGCGATGCGATACCAAAGGGTGGCTTCAAGACGACACTTTCCGAAATCGATTTTACGGTGAAGAATTTTAGCACTGCGCCGGAAAAATCTGCGGATTATGAACTGTCTTTCTTGCTGGACAATGATGCCACCTTCAGTACTGACGGTACTTTTTCCGTCACACCATTGACAGCAACGTCTTCAGTGGAGCTCACCGGGCTCAAGATCCTGCGTGGCTGGCCCTATCTGTCCAATTTCCTGGCCGCGCCGGTCAAGGGGACACTTGATCTGTCAGCAAACCTGGCATTCAGCAAAGCTGATGGAGTGAACATTGAACATGGCAACCTCTCGCTTAAAGGGCTTTCCGCCCGATACGGCACAAAGGAGGGGTTCGATCTGGCACGCCTTCAGGTAACCGATGCTGCCTTCCGACAGAAGGAGAACCGTCTGGAGATCGGCGACATCCGTCTCACCAATGGCGATATTTCATTGTCCCGGGAAACGGACGGCAGCATCTCGCTACTTACGCTCATTGCCGGCCGGCAAAGGAGTCCATCGGGGACGATTGCCAAAGCAGTTCCGCCACGGTCGCTGCCCGCACAGAATAAAACCGCATCCGGTACGAAAAGCGGCAAACCGCTCACGTATCGCCTTAAACAGTTCCAACTCGACAGATTCAATCTGGCATTTACAGATAAGACTTTTGAGGAGGAACCGCGCTTCACCCTGCGCAACACCAGCCTGACCCTTTCAAACCTGAACGGACCGAAGTTCACCCCCGCTCCCCTGCGTTTTTCCTCGACGTTTGGAAAAGACACCACACTCAAGGCCGGCGGGAATTTAACTCCGCTCCCCTTTCGCTACAAGGGACGCGTGAGCGTGGGGCGGCTTCCCATACGGGATTTCGAAGCCTACTTCCCCGATACCTTCAATTTCTCCGTTATCGGTGGAAACGTGGACACCACCATGGATCTGGACATCGCCATGAAAGACGGCAAGCCGGGGGGCAGTTTCAGGGGCAGCGCTGGAATACGTGACTTCCACAGCATAGATACCGTTGACGAGGAAGATCTGCTGAAATGGGAGAGCCTGCAGTTCGACGAGATCAAGGGCAACCTGGAGCCCTTCAGTCTGAGCATCCACCAGGTGGCGCTCAACGATATCTACTCGCGCATCGTGGTCAGGAAAGACGGCAGTCTCAACCTGCAGAATCTGGTTGAGAAGAAGGAAGCCCCGGCGCAGGCTGTGCAGCTTCCCGTCGCGGCGGTAACGGATACGCCAAAAACCGCTGCACAAGAGACGACGCCTCCCGCGCCGATCGCTCCGGCACAGCGTCAGATATCGGTGGGGAGTGTCACCATACAGAACGGCACCATATCCTTTACCGACAACCACCTCCCCCAGACCTACAGCAGCACCTTCTTCAACCTGGGCGGGAGGGTCAGCGGTCTGTCGTCAGAAGAGTCAAAGTTTGCCGACGTGGACCTGCGGGGGAATCTGGAAAATCATTCTCCAATGCAGATTACCGGCAGGCTCAATCCGCTGCGTGATGATCTGTTTGTCGATCTGAAGATATCCTTCCGGGATATCGACCTCTCACCCATAACCCCGTACTCCGGCACCTACCTTGGTTACACGGTTGACAAAGGCAAGCTGTTCCTCGATCTCAAGTATCTGATCGAGAAGAAAAAACTCACTTCCGAGAACAAGGTTTTTATTGACCAGTTTACTTTCGGCAAGAAAGTAGAAAGCGACAAGGCCACCAACCTGCCGGTTCGGCTGGCAGTGGCTCTGCTCAAGGACCGCAAGGGGGAGATTCATCTGGATCTGCCGGTCACCGGGCGTACCGATGACCCGGAATTCAGCATTTGGAGACTCATTGGGCAGGTTCTTAAAAACCTTCTCGTCAAGGCGGCCGCCTCGCCATTTGCCCTGCTTTCGTCCATGACGGGCGGCGGGCAGGATTTCAGTGTCATCCGGTTCGCGGCCGGCTCCAGCAACCTGTCCGCGGAGGAGGAGCAAAAACTTGGACAGCTGTCCAAGGCACTGGCCGACCGCCCTGGTTTGAAGGTGGAGATCAAGGGGTTTGTTGACAAGGCAAAGGACCCCGAGGGATACCGCCAGGAGCTGCTCAGCCGCAAGCTGCGAAATGAAAAGTTCCTGTTCCTGGTAAAGGAACGACAGACCAGGGACAGAGATAGTGCCGAGACCGTGCAGGTGCTGGCAGACGAATACTCAAAATTCCTCAAGGCGGTCTACAGGAAGGAAAAATTTGCCAAACCGCGCAATGCCATTGGATTGGTAAAGGATTTGCCCGATAACGAGATGGTGAAGCTTATTATTGCCAATACCGTGGTCGGGGAGCGTGAACTCCAGTCCCTGGCACGGGAACGCACCGCGGCAGTTATGAACTACATGGTCACCACGGGGGGTGTGCCCCCGGAACGGCTTTTCCAGAAGAACGATGATATCTACAAAGCACCCGGGAATGAGACCATCAGCAGGAGCCGGGTGGAGTTCAACGCCATAGCTCAATAAACAGTTCAGGTGCTCTCTGCTGGATGGTCGTTTGATAGTAAATCGCCATCTCTTTCCGGCGCCACCGCTTTTCGTGGCCGCACCCGGGCCAGAAGCCGATCCATATAGTAGTAGACCACCGGCGTGATGTAGAGGGTCAACAGCTGCGACGTCAGCAGCCCCCCTACAACCGCAAGGCCGAGTGGCTGCCGCGACTCCCCCCCCGCGCCCAGCCCAATGGCGATCGGCAGGGTTCCCATCAGGGCCGCCATCGTGGTCATCATGATCGGCCTGAAACGGACGATCGCCCCCTCGTAAATAGCGTCCAGCGGTTGTTTCCCCTCTTTCCTCTCGGCTTCCAGGGCAAAGTCGATCATCATGATGGCGTTCTTCTTGACGATGCCGATCAGCATGATGATCCCGACGAATGCATAGATGTTCAGATCGCACTTGAAGATCATCAGCGTTATCAGGGCTCCGAATCCGGCGGCAGGCAGTCCGGAGAGGATCGTGACCGGGTGGATGTAGCTTTCGTAGAGTATGCCGAGCACGATATAGATGACAAAAATGGTCAGTGCCAGCAGCAGCCATAACCCGCTGAACGAGGACTTGAAGGCCTGGGCGGTGCCCTGGAAGCTGGTGCTGACGGAGGGAGGAAGTGCCGAATAGGCCAGTTTGTCAATCAGCTTCATCGCATTCCCCAGCGCCACTCCGGGGCGGAGGTTGAACGAGAGCGTTACCGCCGGGAGCAGTCCCAGATGGTTGACCGCCAGCGGGCCGATAGTTTTGGAAATTGTCGCGATGGTTTCGAGCGGTATCAGTTCCCCGCCATTGGCGCGAATGTAGAGCATCCCCAGCGCCGACGGGTCCCCCTGGTAGAGCGGGTCAAGTTCGAGGATCACCTGATACTGGTTGGTCGGTGCAAAGATGGAGGAAACCTGACGAGATCCATACGCATAGGCGAGGGCTTCCTCCACCTCCAGTACGGTGAGTCCGAGGGCCGCGACCTTGTCTCGGTTGATTTCAAGATGCACTTGCGGGTTGCTGATCTGCAGGTCGCTGGTCACGTCCAGAAGCTCCGGGATCTCCCGCAGCTTTGCCTCGAAATCGGCCGCCGTGCGGTACAGTTCATCCGTATCCTGACCCTTCAGGGTGAACTGGTACATGCTCTTGGAGCTTGTGCCCCCGATCTGGATCGAGGGGACGTTTCTCAGGAAGGTGCGGACCCCCGCAACCTTGGCCAGTTTGGGGCGCAGTTCCTGTATAATCTCGTCCGCAGAAAGTTTCCGCTGATCGCGCGGCTTGAGCCGCATGAAAAAACGGCCGGTGTTGCTGCCTCCTCCTCCCCCGATGAACGACATGAAACCGTCGATATTGGGATCCCTGGCGATGATGGCCGCCACCGCTTCCTGGTGAAGTTTCATCTCCGCGAAGGATGTCCCCTGGGCGGCTTCGGTGTCGGCGTTGAGCCGCCCGGTGTCCTCAAGCGGCAGGAATCCCATCGGAATCTTCGTGAAGAGCCAGGCGGTCAGCAGCGTGATCAGCAGCGTCACGGCCACCGTCGTCCGCCGATACCGCAGCACCTGTTTCAGAGTGCGCTGGTACAAACCCAGCATGCCGTCGAAGAAACGCTCCATGATCATGAACAGGCGTCCGTGCTGTCCGGTCGCAGGAGGTTTCAGGAAGCGGCTGCAGAGCATGGGGGTCAGGGTCAGGGAAACGAAGCAGGAGACCAGAATCGCCACGCTGATGGTTATGGCGAATTCGTTCAGCAGGCGCCCCATGATCCCCTCCATGAACAGAACCGGTATAAAGACCGCAACCAGCGATATGGTCATGGAGAGGATGGTGAAGCCGATCTCCCTGGAGCCCTTGAACGCGGCCTCCATGGCGCTCTCCCCCTTTTCCATGTGTCGGACGATATTCTCCAGCATGACGATGGCGTCATCTACGACAAAACCGACCGCCAGGGTCAGGGCCATCATGGAGATGTTGTTGAGGGAGAAGCCGAGCAGCTGCATGACGGAAAAGGTGCCGACGATGGACATCGGCACCGCCAGGGAGGGGATGATCGTCGCGGAAAGATTGCGCAGGAACAGGAAGATCACCATGACGACCAGGCAGATCGTCAAAACCAGCGTGAACTTGACGTCATGCATCGATTCACGGATCATGGTCGAGCGGTCGAACAGCACGCTCAGTTCGACCGAGGCCGGCATCTGGCTCCGGAATGAAGGGAGCAGCTTCCTGACGTTGTCCACGACCTCGATGGTGTTGGTTCCCGGCTGGCGCTGAATGGTCAGGACGATGGCGCGGTTGTTGTTGTACCACCCCGCGGTCCTGGCGTTCTCGACGCTGTCGATCACCCGCCCGAGCTCCTCCAGCCGGACCGGCGAGCCGTCCCGATACGCCACGACGGTCCGGCGGTAGGCGGCGGCCTTGAACAGCTGCCCGCTGGTTTCGATGGTATAGGCCTGCTTTGTCCCGTCCAGGGTTCCGGTCGGCAGATTGACGTTTGCCGCGTCGATTGCGGTCGCCACTTCGTCGATGCCGATTCCGCGGGAGGCGAGCGCCTTCGGATCGAGCTGGGCCCGCACGGCATATTTCTGCGAACCGTTCACATTGACCTGGGCCACGCCGCTGATGGTGGAAATGCGGTTCGCTATCAGGGTCTGGGCGTATTCGTCAACCGTGGAGAGGGGCAGGGTGGGGG